>DAOVDO010000030.1 GCA_030669525.1 Dehalococcoidia bacterium
AGCACAATCTGAATGGCGTTGTTTTAGAGGAACTACTCATGGATTAACTCGTATTAATACCTATTGACAAAGGAAAGGTAACATTGTAAGCTTAATCCCAAGTAACCTGGAAATAGGTGATTTTGTGAGCGAAACAGTAGTTGGCATACAAGGAGGTGATGCCTATGTAGACGCAATAAACAGGATAAACCTTTGTAGCTCAAATATCTAAGGAAAGGAGAAATTATTTGATGAAAAGATATCTTTTAATTCCAGTGGTGGTTGTTATGGTGATTGGACTGATTCTCGGTGGTTGTGCTAAACCAGCACCAGCTCCAGCTCCAGCACCTGCACCAGCTCCAGCACCTGCACCTGCGCCAGCTCCGCCAGCAGGTCCAGACAATATTCTTATAGGTGCCGCCGCACCGATGACAGGCATGTTTGCCGGCTTTGGTGCCGGCTGTACATTCGGTGTACAAGCTGCTATCGATGATGTCAACAAGCTGGGTGGAGTATATGTAAAGGAATTCGACCGCAAAATACCTGTCAAGCTGGTAATCGTCGATGAGGAGAGCGACGCGGCAAAGGCACGTACCCTTTCTGAAAAGCTAGCCGTCGAGGATAAGGTACATGCCTTGTATTCATGCGATATGCCATGCTCGCTGCACGCTCCCACAGCTATGATAGCCGACCAGTATAAGATTCCCCACATCATTGGGGGTGGTCCCCTGGAGCCCTGGCTTCATGGGTTGAGGGAGCCTAGCGACACAGGTTTTCCTTACACCTGGTTCACTGGCTTTGCTATAGCCACACCAGCTGCAGCGGGGGATTTCCGGGACAAGGAAGGATATACCATAAGGGATACCTGGTTCGAGGAACTGGACATGTTCGCTGACCAGACCAACAAGGTAGCGGGGGTGTTCGCCACAAATGAACCGGACGGTGTAGGCTGGTATGGATTGTTCCCGGGACTGTTAAAAGAGTATGGTTTAACGGTCATAGGTACTGACGAGAAACTGGGCTTGTTTAACCTTGACGCCACCGACCTTTCCCCAATAGTTAAGGAATGGCAGGATAATAACGTTGAAATACTATGGGGTAACTGTCCTGGTCCCAACTTCGGAACCTTGTGGAGGACATGTAACACCTTAGGCTTTCAGCCCAAGTTAGTTTCCGTCGGAAGGGCACCCCTGTTCTATATTGATGTTAACTCCTGGGGTGACGAAAGTTTAAACCTGCCAAACGGCATCATGACAGAGATATGGTGGGCTCCGGAATATGGTAGTACTGGCATTGGAGGCACGACTCCTCAATCGCTGGCAGCCAGGTGGGATGAAGCAACCGGCGATCCAATAAACCGGGGTATCGGGCATGGCTATGCCCCAATGCAGGTCATATTCGATGCCATCGAAAGGGCGGGCACGCTTGATGGTGAAGCGCTCAACAAAGCCATGGGGGAAACTGATATGTTGATGACAATTAATTATGAGGTGCTGTTTGACCCTGATACTCACTTCAGCCGATTTCCACTCTTCGTTGGCCAGTGGCGGAGGACTGACACACCGGAGGTATGGCAATGCCCGATAGTCTTCTCCAAGCACGACTTCCTGCAACCCGCTGCTGAGCCAATATTCCCCATGCCTTACTAATATAAACAAAGAAAATAGCCCTATCCCGAAATGGGGTAGGGCTATTTTTTCAGCGTAAGTATTATATTAGCCTATTTAAATCTTAGTTCGTTCGATACCAGCGAGCTTCTCAGCAAATCCTTTCTTATACTCAAGGTAAGACGGATTATAGAGCACCATTACGTACCCATAAGGTGGCCCTCCTCCCTGCCAGGTAGCTGCTCCATACAATCCACATACCCAGTTCCGCAGAAACCTGGTAATCCGCAGCCTCTTTTCTGCAGGAGCAGCATCCTTAAGGTATTTCTTGATATACTCACTGGTCTCTGGATTCTACAACTCCTTCTCTGAAGGCAGGGTAATTACCAGTCCCCCACTTACATCCTTATATCGTTTGTATATCCGCCGGCCTCGCTGGTAGCTTACCCTCGTCACCTCCGATGCCTCCCTTATAGTCATTGCCATCTCCCTCGCTCTGGACATCACCACCAAGCGGGAGCGTTCCTTCTGGCTCATAGCCAATGACCCTCCTCCCATTCAGGCACCTCCTTTCGAGATGCCTGTTCTTTACCACTTTTCTCGGAGAGAGGACATTTCTATCGAGTTCCACAGAGGACATTACCATAGAGTTTCAATACCATCTGGTATAAATCCTTGACACGACTGACCCCTGTGGGTATACTAAGACTAAGATTAGACTCATTTAAACTAGGGTATCATATAATAAATCAATACACGAGTTCCAAATAAAGTGAGGAGGTGAAGTGTAGAGTTGTGGAATTAATGCCTTATCATGGTGATATCTCTTATGTTGCTAACCATAATTATTTTATCCTCACTATCCCGTCATTATCTCAATCTGACACCTGACCTCCATTTACGAGACTAAATTTCCCCCTTTTTATTTTTCGCATCACGATTTAACGTCTCAGGAAATCAAAGAAAATGGAGGGAGAGATATTTTATGCCATTAAGAACTTCAAGGAGGCAGTTCTATATTGCTAAGGGTTGCGTGGAATACTGAAGTAGCAGAAGCGTTTGCACTTAGCAAACTTCAAACTTGCCATACCATCAATCCTATAAATAAGGAGTTTATTCCATGGTCAAGACAAGAATGAGTCTCAGCGGAATAACAGGCGGCAGTTATAAGCCGCTATCAGAAGAATCTACTGATAGAATCCACGAGACAGTACTGAGGATTTTCGAGGAGATAGGTATTGAAGTAAATTCTAACAATGCCCTTGATTTATTCAGGCATACCGATGCTAAGGTGGACCAACTGAATGGACGCGTATCAATCCCGCGAGATATGGTAATGAACCTGGTCAGTAAGGCTCCATCCGAAATTATTTTACATGGAAGGGACAAGAAACACGATGTAATTCTGGGTGGCAGTAGAGTCTATGCGGGTACTGGAGGTACCGCTCTTAATGTCCTCGACAGAAATAACGGACTTAAAAGGGTAGCAACACTCAATGACCTGAAAGAACTAGCTAAGCTGGCGGATAGCCTGGATAATATTCACATCTTCATGCTGCCTATATATCCCAGCGATGTCCCAGTGGATAAAGTGGATATTAATCGCTTCTTTGCGGGTCTGGACAATTCCCGAAAGCATGTTATAGGTGGAGTATATACTCAGGAAGGCATAGACCAGGTTATAAAAATGGCTCAGATTATCGCCGGGTCTTCACGTAAATTGCGAGAGAGACCCATAATATCCATGATAACCTGCAGCATAAGCCCCTTCAAGATTGATGCGAAATACGGCGACATGCTGGTGAACATAGCCAAGGCAGGCATTCCTGTCGTATGCCCTGCCGAGCCTCTCTGCGGAGCCACTGCTCCTGTAACCCTGGCTGGAACTTTGACTGTGCAAATTGTCGATTCCCTGGCCGGAGTGATAATTAGCCAGCTTGCTAATCCAGGCACTCCAGTTATCTTCGGTTCTGTAGCCAGCAGCACCAGCCTCCATGATTTGAAATACATCACAGGCTCCGTCGAAATGGGATTACTAAATGCTGCAGGCGCGCAAATGGCTCAATTTTATAATCTACCCTTTTATGCTACCGGGGGCATGACCGATTCCAATGTGATTGATGCCCAGTGTGGTTACGAATCCTCCATTACCGACCTTCTTTGTGCTCTGGCTGGCGCAAACTTCATCCACGATGCCGCCGGATTGATGGAGTTCGCACTCACTATGAGCTATGAAAAGCTCGTGATTGATAATGAAATATTGGGAATGGTACTGCGTGCCGTGAAAGGGATAGAGGTAAATGACGACACACTGGCGTTTGATGTAATCAAGGAGGTTGGCCCTGGTGGTCATTTTGTTTCCAGCAAGCACACAAGAAATCACATGCGTAACGAACACTATGAACCTACATTAAGCAACAGAAAACTTAGAGAAAGATGGGAGGAGCAGGGAAGTAAAGATACGTTTATGAGGGCAAAGGAACGAGTAGAAGAAATCTTAGGAAAACCAGGACATAAGTTACCTGATTACATAAGAAACAGGATATTTACCAAGTTCCCCGAATTAATTGGCTGAAAATTTATATTGAATTTTAACGATAACTTAAATATTCAGGAGTTTTGATAATGCCCAGAGAGGGAATTCTAGTACCAAATCCATACGAAAGGATGACTAAAGAGCAAGTCGAACTAATCCATCATGCTTCGATGCAAATCTTAAATGATCCAGGTATGCTCTCTTTCAATAGCGACGCTGCAGTGCTATTCCAGGCTAATGGCGCACAGGTTACATCGGTTCCCGATGACAACAGACCCTGCTGGCTGATAAAAATACCAGAGGAACTGGTTCTACATGCTATAGAGAGTGCGCCCAAAATAATCAAATTAGGCGCCAGAAATAAGGACAGTAGCCTGATATTGAACGGTGAGGAGCCACGAGTATTTTTTGTCTCCGGTTCAGAAACCAATATCTGGCTTGATGTTATATTTGAACCTTATGTCAAGAAATCTGCTCACAGCATTGAAATCCAGGTGCCCGAATTTCATCCACGGCGAGGAACTGTCCTTGACCTTTGCCTGGCTGCTCGCTTATGTGAACATCTGGAAAGCCTGGATGCCTTTATCCGTCCTGTAAATATCCAGGATAAGGACATCACAGAAGATAATAAAGACGTCAACAAATTTTTTGCCTCGCTAAATAACACTACCAAGCATGTTATGGCAGGGTTAACCTCGCTAAAACAACTGGACAACATTGTCAAGATGGCGGAGATAGTAGCTGGTGGAGAGGAACAATTTAAAGAAAACCATGTCATTTCCTTTATAACCTGTCTGGTCAAAAGCCCCCTTCAGTTTGTTGATGATACCACACAGACGCTAATCGAGATTTGCAGGAGAGGACTACCTGTAGCTGTCTCCGTTGCGCCTCAAGGCGGGACCACAGCTCCTATCAAGGAAGATGGCATTGTAGCTCAAATAAATGCCGAAATTTTGGCAGGTATAACCCTAAGTCAACTGGTAAATAAGGGAACCCCGGTACTCTATGGAAGCGTCCCTGTGAGAGCCCGAATGGATAATTTACATGACTCCTACGGCGCCCCTGAATCGAGCCAATATAATATTGACTGTGTCCAAATGGCTCGATTTTACAAGCTGCCCTGCTATTCTACCGCCGGTATTTGTGATGTGAAGATACCGGGGATTCAGTCCTCCTTAGAGAGGTTATTCTCAGACATCACAGTTACCCTAAGTGGGCCACAATACTTGCATTGTGCCTACGGACTGCTCGATAAAAACTCCATCTTCTGTCCTCTGCAAGCTGTTTTAGATGATGTCCATTTCCAAATGCTTAAATTCTTTATTAAGCCACCGCAAATAAATGAGCAGGAGCTCCCTGATACTTTAAAACAGATAAGAGAAGTAATGGGAACATCGCAGAAACTATATATTCACCATATTCGACATATGTTGCGTAGTGGGCAACTTTCACCACCTTACCCTTTCGAATCTGAAGGCTTGGAGGATAACGTGCTGGCGTTAGCTCACAAGAGAATGGAGAAGCTTCTATCACTACCTGTCGAGCATATCGACCCGGCTACTACCAAGAGAGTATTTGAAGAGATACCTGGAATATTGCCCAGACTGAATATATATGAAGGGAGAGAATATAATGTCTGACGACATAATTGCCTTAATCAAGGAGAACGTCATACAGGGAAGAACCACCAGTGCTGATGAAGGAATAGACGAGGCTTTAGTAGGAAAACCTGGAGTGCTGGAATTAACACAACTGGCGATTAAAAACAACATCGCCCTAGAGACAATCATAGCGAAGGGCTTAACCGAGGGCATGCAGGTTGTAGGAGACAAGTTTGAATCGAAAGAGTATTTTATTCCAGACATGTTGGCCTCAGCTGAGGCAGTAAGCAAAGCTATGGATATTCTAAGGCCATACCTTGAAAAATCCAAGGTCGCATCCAAGGGAAAATTTGTTATAGCTACTGTGAAGGGAGACCTGCACGATATCGGCAAGAATATCGTTGCTATCCTGCTCAGGGGTACTGGATATGAAGTAAAGGACCTGGGTATAGACGTTCCCACGGAAAAGATTGTGCAGGCAGTCATTAAATATAAGCCAGATTTTCTGGGACTTTCGGCTCTATTGACCACCACAATGGTCGTTATGGGAGAGGTAATCAAAGCATTAAAGGAAAACAATCTCAGAGATACAGTTAAAGTTCTAGTCGGAGGAGCAGCAGTCTCTGAAGAGTTTGCCCAGGAAATAGGAGCAGATGCCTACTGCCTGGACGGTTTTGACGCTATCGAAGTACTAGAAAAATTTCAAGGAGGAGCATAAGCATGGCAGGAATAGCAGGAACTCAAAATAGTGACAATAGCGTATTAAGCTCTATGCTCAATAAAATCAAGCATAGAGGCCCGCACGAGACCTGGATAAACCAAACAGGAAATATCAACCTGGGATGCTGCGAGTTGAATGTGGCTGGTAACTCCAAGACTGGATCACATCACACGTCTATAGACCACAAAGCAGTCGTCCTGGATGGACGCATATATAACCCGGAAGAACCCGGAGTTAGCGATGCGCAAGCTTTACTGCGTTTCTACGAAAAATTCGGCAGCCAGTTTACAGAGAAGGTGGATGGAGACTTTGCCTGTGCTATAGCTGATGGGGATAAACTGATTCTGGCGCGTGACGCCATAGGTGTTAAACCTCTGTACTACGGGCACCGTAACGGAAATTTATGTTTTGCCTCAGAGGCAAAAAGCTTTGTGGGTATAGCTGACGATGTCAAGGAATTTCCACCAGGATACGTTTATTCTCAAGAACTGGGATTTCAGAGATATACTTCCCAGGCGGTAGAAACACCCGAGTTCGAGAATCCCGAGCAGGCCAGAAGGATCCTCGTTCAATTGATGGAAGAGGCAACACAGAAACGCATGCAGGATAACGCTGCAGGAGGGATTCTTCTAAGCGGGGGGTTGGATAGCAGCATTATAGCCTGCATCGCTAAGGAGATAAAACCAGAGATCGAAGCTTTTACGGTAAGTATGGAGGGAGGACAAGACCTGCCACTGGCTCGAGATGTAACCCGCTATTTGGGTATTAAGCATCATGTGCTAATGTTTGGTGAAAAAGAGATAAATGAGATATTACCACAGGCCATCTATCACCAGGAGATGTTTGAAGAAAGCTGTGTACATGGCGCAATTGCCAATTTTCTGGCTGGACGATTCGCGAGTCCATGCACCAATTGTGTTCTGACAGGAGAGGGAGCAGATGAGTTCCTTGCGGGATATGATGGCCAATTCAAACAGGGAAGTAACTGGGAGGAGGTAGCCAGCATAGTGGATAGGCTCATCACCGTAGCCCATAACACAGCGTTGCAAAGGTTAGACAGACTGGCAGCAGCAAACTCCATAGAAACACGCACACCATTTATTGACCTGAAGGTAGTTGACTTCTGTGCCAAAATACCCCTGAATTGCAAGATCCACGGTCCAGAACAAATTGGGAAGTGGATTCTGCGCCAGGCATTCGAAGGTCGCCTACCCAACCACATCATTTATCAGACAAAAAGGTTCTTTGCTCAGGGCTCAGGTGTAGCATCTATCATGCGCTCACAAGCTGATAAACACATCTCCAAAGCCGAGATCGCAAAGCATAATAAGGTTGAAGGCAACCCGCTGTTATCTTCCACGGAAGAGTTGTACTACTACCGAATGTTCAAGAAGATGTTCTCCCAACCTGCATTCGACCGCCTGGTAGGTAGATGGGACCCCTTCAGACCAGACTTCTTTGTCAGGTGAATAAGTAAATACTGCTGAAATCCTATCTTAACTATCCTGGGTACAAGTAATCAGGTACGTAGATTCGTGACTCTTAGATATGCTATCATTACTCCTTCATGATGAGCCGCATTGAACTAATCTCCTTCGATGCCGAAGGTACCCTGGTAACACCCGATTTCAGCCATACTATGTGGCACGAGGCTATTCCAGCAGTGTACGCCGAGAGTAAAAGACTGGAAATCACTCAGGCTAAGAAATTCATTTGCGTTGAGTACGATAAAATCGGCGACCAGAAACTGGAGTGGTATGATATAAACTACTGGTTCAGATATCTCAAGCTGGGTAATCCAGAGACAGTGATACAAAGATGCCTGGATAAGCTGAGTTACTATCCAGAGGTTACTGAAGTCCTTTCCTCATTAAGCAAACAGTACAAGCTGATAGTAGCCTCAGGCACTCCACTGGAATTGCTGCACTACCTATTGCGGGATATAGAACCTTATTTTTCCCATGTCTTTTCCTCAACTTCGCATTACAGGCAATTAAAGACTCCTGATTTTTACCGTGGGATATGTAAGGAGATGGATATCCAGCCAGGTCAGGTTATACATATAGGGGATAACTGGCAATTTGATTTCATTAATCCCAATCAGGTTGGAATAAAAGCCTTATACCTTGATAGGTCCGGAAACGATCATAAGGAATCACTTACCAATTTGACCCAGTTAAAACAGCACCTGTCAACCCAGCTATGATAGCCAACTGATTACAGCAATCAACCTGTATTTCGTTTCACGGAAATTCAAATGGACAGAGTCCTCATGGTGAGTC
>DAOVDO010000105.1 GCA_030669525.1 Dehalococcoidia bacterium
CTTCTACTTGCGCTTTTGCCTCATAGCTCATGTACATTATGTGGAAAGCATAAAATTCGGCATATTCAGAATATAAGCCGTAAACAGCAAATCCACCACCCAGACCATTGCCACGAACATGCATGTTGGCAATAGCTTCCACTACCAGCTTACCCGAAAATCGATTCCCTGTTGTATCCATCATTCCAAATAAGGAGCAGGCATCTATTACCTTATCGTCGAAGTAGGGGTTGTTTATATCAGTGATGTGTTTCATTTCTCACACTCCAGGATTAAGCGCTATATTCAAAAAATTGGAATACATCCTTAATCCGTGCTTGCCACTTTTCTCGGGATGAAACTGGGTTGCCATCGAGCTATCCTTAATCACCATGCTACATATGGGCATACCATAATCTGTCGTGCCAGCCACAACCGATATATCCTCAGGCTCAGCATAGTAGCTATGGACAAAGTAGAAATTGGCTTCATCCGGTATTCCATCAAAAACAGGATGGGCAAGCTTCTGCTTTACCTGATTCCAACCCATATGAGGGATTTTAAGCCCTTGGGGCAGCCTCTTTACCTTCCCAGGAATCACCTCCAAACATTCGTGCCAGCCTCCTTCTTCAGTTCCTGAGAGCAATATCTGCAATCCTACACAGATAGCGAGAAGCGGACGCTTTTGATAAATCAGTTGCCAAATAGCATCAACCATGCCCAATTTCTCCAAACTATTCATGGTATCTGCAGCAGCGCCGACACCAGGCAGAATAACTGCGGTGGCATCAAGTACTTCGCCGGGATTGCTTGTCACCTTCGCTTGGTAACCTATCTTTATGGTGGCATTAATAATGCTACGCAAATTTCCGGCACCATAGTTGATTATGGCAATCATTTTATCTGAGTCATTCTTTTCTTCGTCTATATTCAGTATGAGCGTTTCGTTGGTATCCTTTTCATTCTGAGTGAGATTAGCGCAAGAAGTGCTAGTAATCCAGGCAAGTCATTGAAATTCAGGTCTACAATTCCAATGTTATTTTCCTTGACAAATCTGAGTATTTCTTCTGACTTCATAATCCCTCCTAAGTTTTATAGGGCTTTCTCATTTCTTTCTCCTGTTCTCACTCTAATCGCACCATTTTGAGAAACCTTTCAAACAAGTACACATTATCCAGCGGGCCTGGTGATGCTTCAGCATGGTATTGGATGGATAGGAGCGGTATCTCCCGATGGCGAAGCCCTTCCACCGTGCCGTCATTTAGATTTACATGGCTAACCTCGAGTCCACCACGGAGGCTTTCGGCATCAATGGCATAGCCATGATTCTGGGCTGTGATGTAAACCCTGCCTGTCTCTATATCTCTGACGGGATGATTAGCACCACGATGCCCAAATTTAAGTTTGTACGTTTGCCCACCAATCGCTCGCCCTATAAGCTGATGTCCTAGACAAATGCCCATAATAGGCTTTATCCCGATAAGTTTTTTCACAGTCTCCTCCATATAACGAAGAGTAGCTGGGTCTCCTGGTCCTGGGGATAGGACAATACCGTCAGGCTTCAATCTCAAGATATCCTCTGCCGAGAACGTAGAAGGAACGGCAGTTACTAGACAGCCAAGCGAGCGTAGGATCCTTAGTATGCTATATTTCAGGCCACAATCGACGGCAACGATGTGGGGTGAACCAATGGTTCCAGCCTCACCCAGTGAATCATAAAAGATTGGGTTTTTCTCCCAGCGGTATGCAACTGGGGTACTTACCCCTCGGACGAAATCGACATCATCGTAGCGAGGCAAGCTTCTTAACCGTTGGAGCACCTCATCTATGGGTTTGCTTTGCGTTATGGCTCCCATCTTGACTCCCGCAGACCTCAGGCGGCGAGTCAGGGCACGCGTATCCACGCCGCTGATGCCTGGGATGTTATTTTCAGCTAGATATTGACTCAGCGTTTTAGTGGTTTGCCAATGGCTTGGCACCTGGCAATGCTCACGAACCACTAAGCCGCTTATTTGGATTTGTCTGGACTCAATATCTTCAGAGTTTATCCCATAGTTTCCAACAAGCGGATAGGTGAGAACTATTATTTGCCCAGCATAGGAAGGGTCGGTGAGCATCTCTTGATATCCAGTCATGCTAGTATTGAACACCACTTCACCCCAGGCTGAGGTTTCAGCACCAAAGGAATAGCCTTCGTAGACTGCCCCATCCTCTAAAACCAACGTTGCCTTCTCAACCACTATTCACCTCGATCTTGGCAATAGCCCTCACTACATCCTCACCCGAGAATCGCTTCGCCGAAATATCCATCATCCCAAATAAGGAGCAGGCATCTATTACCTTGTGATAAGGGTTGTTTATCTCGCGCAGCTCTTTCATTAGCTATAAACTCCTTTCACCCTAAAAATCCTTCGAATTTTTAGGGGACCCGTCCTTGCGAGATGATATCCAAGAAATAGGCATGGAACCTCAGGTCAGAAGTCAGCTCAGGGTGAAAAGCTGAAACCAACAAATTTCCTTGTCTAGCAGCAACAGGAGTGCTATCGGGAAGACTAGCTAGGATTTCCACCCTAGGGTCCATCTCTACAATAATAGGCGCTCTAATAAATACGGCAGGGAAAGGAACTTCACCCAAAGCTGGCACCGATAAGAATGTCTCAAAACTATCGACCTGTCTGCCAAAAGCGTTGCGCCTTACTTTTATATTCATAGCTCCGATGGTCTCTACATCTAAATCGAGGACACTTTTTGCCAGCAAAATCATGCCAGCACAGGTCCCAAATATAGGAAAACCATCTTGGCTCAGTTCCCTTAGTGCTCTCATAAAACCATAGGGCACCATTAATCGCGCAATAGTGGTGGATTCCCCGCCAGGAATGATGAGTCCATCTAAGCTTCCAAGGTCTCGGGGCAGGCGTATGGATAATGTTTCCGCCCCTAAATTTTGTAAACTAGCGATATGCTCGACGAAAGCACCTTGCAAAGCAAGGACACCAATCTTTTTCTTACCGTTCATTTTCGCAACTCCAAAGCAAGATAGCTACTCGCCAGCAAAGGTTTCCTCTTCAGCTTGAATGGGTAGAGCTGCTTGAAGAATCAGTTCCGGTGATGGCATCAGTCGCTCTTGCCATAAGGCCTTGGGAAGGAACGCCAAGCCGAAATCATCCGCTAAAAGCAGCGGCTTGAAGCTTTCTACATTGACCTTATCCCTCATAAGGCCGAAAACTATGCCTGATTTTTCAATGTTCCCTACAAATATCATTCCCATTATGAAGTTGTCCTTCAATATAACCTTTTGATACACACTGCCTTCTTGCTTGCTAATGACTTCGTAGCTCTCGTCGTTGGGTGGTGTTGGCATGCCAGCGGAGGTGATGTCAATTCCGAAATAATTGAGCGAGTTCATGGCTGTGCCACCGGAGGATTCCGTTGCGACACCAGCCATGTTATAGCCAGCAATTCTGCCTCCGATGTAGGCATTGGGCCAGATGGGGGTTAGCCTATTTTGTTCATAGATAAAATCATACGCTTCAGCCACGTCTCCACAGGCATAAACATTTGGGTGGTTAGTAGCCATATGACGGTCTACTACTATACCACGGTTTATCTCTATCCCAGCGTGTAGTGCAAGCTCTGAGCGTGGTGATACCCCAATAGCCACCAATACTAAATCGCAGGGTATTGCATCTCCATTATCCAAGGTAACTCCTTCAACTGCCTCTCCACCGTTGATTTCAGCCACGGTATGACCCGTAATGATTTCAACACCAGCTTGCCTAAGAACCTCTTCAGCCATTAAGGATGCCTGCTCATCAAGAATGGTATTTAATATCCTCTCTTTCATTTCTATCACTATGACATCAACTCCTCGTTTTACCAGAGCTTCAGTTACGCTAATTCCGATGAGTCCACCACCAATAACTACGGCCTTTTTAGCGTTATCCAGAAACCTGTCAACTGTCTTAGCATCGTCAAGGGTAGTGAAGGTAAAAATACCCCTCTTGCCATTCCCCTTTATCTTAGGAACAATGGGCTTCCCTCCTACGGCGAGTAAAAGCTTTTCCCAAGTAATACAATCGTCATTCTCCAGTTGAACAATTTGATGACCTGGCTCTATTTGCGTTACTTTCTTGCCCGGGAGAAAAAGGATATTGTTCTGGCCATAGAAGTCAGTGGGGCGGAATAATATCCCTTCAAGGGTGCGTTCCCCAGTTAAATACTTTGAGATGAGAGGGCGCGAATAAGCAAGGTAAGGTTCATCAGAAACGATGGTCAAAGCGCCTTCCTTATCCACCTGGCGTATGGCTTCAACTGCTCCAATACCGCCAGCCGAATTTCCTATAATTAGGTATTTGGTTCGCATTTATAACTATCTCCCAGTTAGCGCTATAGTCAAAAAATTGGAATACATCCTTAGTCCGTGTTCACCACTTTTCTCAGGGTGAAACTGAGTTGCTGTCAA
>DAOVDO010000012.1 GCA_030669525.1 Dehalococcoidia bacterium
TTGGTCAAGACTGCAGGCCCACCAAGAGGGCTTATTTCAAGAAAAACAAACCCTATGAAACGTGTGAGAAAAACAAAAGAACGCGCCCAGCTTACCCTGAACGAACCCAACATGTAAATGAAGGTGACAACGGTAAAAGCCACCAGGAACCAGCCGACATCGGTTGTGGTGATATTCATGATACCAAAGTGCATACCCAGGTAAATGCCGGCTATAGCCATCCAGAAAGCGCCATAGGTAGTGAAAGCAGCAAAACCAAAATTGTTCCCGGTGGCAAATTCCATTAAGCCAGCGATAAGCTGTGCCAGTCCACCAAAAAAGAGAGCACACCAGAGAATCACACCTGGTCCACACCAGCCAAGGTTGTGAAATTGTAGCAATAAAGTGGTAGCTCCAAATCCTGCCAGACCAACAGCAGCAGGATTACCTAAAGTTTTACCCCCCATATTTTTAATCTCCTTCCTGATTTAAGTTTACAGGATCTGCCTTTTGCTCCTGGTTAACCGCTTATTATATCACTTACTTCAGTTAACATTTCAACAGCGGGGTAAGAAACCACACCACTTCACAACTGGTAACATGCCTGCTTTAATGATTTTCCGTCCCTTGTAATTCCCTATAATGTAATCATATATTCATCTGAGGAGTTGATTGACGTGAATGCCTTATTCTCATCCATTCCCAGCAAATCACAATCACGGCTAAGCCGAGCCCGGCAAACCTGGCAATCTCACTGGGTGCCAGCAATGCCACCCCCCCTATTATAAGCAAGGCCCGTTGAATCCACCCTAAATTCTTGAGAATGTAGCCTTCGAGTCCCATAGCAACCATGCCAACTCCCAAAATAGCTGCCATAGCGCTAGTGGCAATCTGGGCAGGCGAGCCCTCAGCCAGTAAAGCGGTGTTATAGATAAAGGCAAAGGGAACGAGGTAAGCAGCTATACCCAGGCGCATACTCACCCAGGCGGTTTTCCAAGAATTAGAATGAGCTAGTGTAGAAGCAGCATAAACCGACAACATCACCGGTGGTGTGAGGAAAGAAAGCATCCCCCAGTAAAAGACAAACATGTGGGCTGCCATGGGTGGTACTCCCATACCAGTCAAAACTGGGGCAACTATTATCGCCACTATTATATAGACAGTAACGATTGGCATTCCCATGCCAAGCAGGATGCACATTATTGCAGCAGCAGCCAGGAGCAGGAAGAGATGACCCCCACATAATGCTGTAAGCACCTGTGTCAAGGAAAAGCCTAAACCGGTAAACATAATAACGCCGATTATAAAACCGGCAATAGCACAAACAACGCTTATCTCTAAGATGCCCTGCCCTGAGGATTCCAACGCATCGGCAAATTTACGGGGGCTGAGGCGATTTGCCTTTCTAAACAAACTTACCAGGAGAACAGCTCCTGCCGCATATAAGCCACATGCCTCAGCCTCCAGCCCCATGACAAACAGAGTATAGATAAGGACAGCGATGGGCAGAATGAAATGCCAGCCTTCCCGCACAACTTTTACCAATGATGGAATTTCCTCCAGCGGCAATCTGCCATAGCCTTTCTTGGCCGCATAACGATCTACCTGTATGTATAAAGCAAGGTAATAGAGAATGGCCGGTATGATAGCTGCAATGCAGACCCTGGCATAAGTTACATTCAGGAAGGTTGCCATAATGAAGGCTACCACACCCATGACCGGGGGTAATATAAGTCCTCCTGTGGAAGCTACCGCCTCTATGGCTGCGGCAACATGGGATTCTACCTTATGCTTTTTCATTAAGGGGATAGTTAGTTGCCCGGTGACATATACGTTGGCTACAGCAACACCAGAGAGAGAGCCAAAAGCACCGCTGGCTACAACGGGCACCTTAGCTGCTCCCCCTTTCATCCTTCCAAACGCAGTCATCGAAAGGTCGATTAGAAATTTGCCCCCACCGGTGGCGAAAAGCAACTGACCGAAAAGTACAAAAGCAAGAACAATGGTAGCGGCAACCTTGAGTGTGATGCCAAACAAAGCACTCTTATCCAAATAAAGCGAGACTGCCAGCCGCTGCCAGGGAATCGATTTGCCGAACAACGGGCCAGGGAAAAATTGTGTGAAAAGAGCATAGCAGATAAACACAATTGCCAGCACCACCAGGGTCCAGCCAAAAAGCCGCCTGGTAGCTTCCAGCAAAGTCACTATGGCTGCAATCCCCAGGGCTACCCTGGGCCAGGTGATAATTCCACCCGTATCTACTATGTCGGGCCAGTTAACCAAAACATATAAACTCAAGGCAACACTAATAATACAGAGCGCGATATCATACCAGGGCAATTTGTTACAGGGCTCTTTTTTTGTCGCCGGAGTAGTCAGAAAAACGGTAACCAGCGTCAATCCCAGGAATATAGCCAGGTATTGCTCAACCCAAACACGTATTCCCAAACGTTGTGGAATATATAGTATGAAGATAGCACCTATAATAGGGATGCTTATAAGTAGAATTCTTTCCACAACGCCAAGGACACCACCATGCCTTCTGAAGCGAGTCAGCTCTTTCTCTATCTGTTCTACAGCCATTCAGTCTATCTAACTTTTTGGATGAAATAACCACTAACAGGCAGCAATAACCCGGGACCCCTATCGGAATCTAAAAAAGATACATGGAAGGTTGGCCATAGACTTTCTGCTTAGATATTCCGCAATTCTGCGAACTAACTGGCAGAATTATGACCAACCTCCATGATATTTATCTATGATTTATCCTACGGTTTCTCGGCTAAAACTGCTTTTTGGAAGTCCTCCATATCCTTGGTCCAGACCCCTATCTCCTGGTAGAATTTGATTGCCCCTGGATGATATGGAAGCCGTGGCTCTTTCGTCAGAAATTCATCTTGAGTCCATTCGAATAATCCTGGTTTTTCCAGTAATTCAGCATTATTTTCCCAAATAGCCCTGGTTAACTCATAAATTGCCGCCTCACTAATACCCTCACGAGCTACAAAAACAACGTCCATATGCATTACTGATTGTGCCTCTGGTACCCCAACGAATATGCCCCCAGGGACCATATCCACATAAGCTGTTTCACAATACTCTTTCAGTCTGCTCACAGCCTCAGGCGAGGAATCAACCGGGAGCCAGCGCGCATTTACCTTGGCTACCGCTTCAGTAGCGATAGGCGCACCTATTGCAAGGTCGCCTGAATCAGCGCGACCCTCCATAACTGCTCTGCAAGATTCTATGGGATTAGCCGCCGGGACCTGTGTTACATCATCGAGGGTTAGACCAGCTGTAGCCAAACGACCCTTAGTGTAAAGGTCAAAGTGAGTCCCTTCCTTAAAACTAACCACTCTTCTCCCTTTTAGGTCCGCTATTGTCTTAGCTGGATCGTCGCCACGCACTACGAAATTCACCCGCAGTGGTGAGCCTCCACCGATTAGACGAAAAGGAAAGCTCTTTACTCCGGCCTGCTGGGCTATACCCTCAAATACGAATGACCCCAGATATGCTTGCCGAATAGGCAGCGAGCTGGCCACTCCTATGTCTACCTCCCCGGTTAGTATCATAGGTGTCCATACCATCTCGTTCGTGGCAGGCATAACCTTAATTGTTATGGGTGTATACTTGCTGCATATATCAGCTATGCCCACACCTTGCGCATTGACAATCATCCCGGGAGGCATAGTAGCCAGAGTAAGCACTTCAGGTAATTCAGCCGGGGCTTGAGGGGCACAACCCACAGCCACCAGGCTAAGTACTAACATCATTGTTAACATAACCAGAACCAATTGCCTCTTCATTTTTAATATCCCTCCTTCCTTAGAATTCTCCATATCTCGACCTGCTAAAACCAGCTAATATTAAATCAAGTTTCCCACCTCCTTTCATTCAAATTCCGCCAAATCCTGTTACTCCATGTCCAGGCGCAAAATCCGTTTGGCATTGCCTTCAAAAATCCTGTTCTTATCGCTATCCGAGACAGGCATACTATATATGGCATCTATGGTCTTTCTAAGCCATTTATCGCCACTGGCTAAATCGTAAGGAAAGTCTGTGCCAAAAAGTATATGCTCTACGCCAAAAAAATGATAGCCACACATTAACCCAGCCATATCGCCATAAAGAGCTGTATCACCATAAAACTTCCTGAAATAATCTACTGCACGTTTATTCCTGAACAGGTCTTCTTCCCCGGGCTGATGGCACTCCAGTAAACCTGTCGACCAGAATTTATCAAACTCATTATTAATCCTGCCTGCGAGCGCAGGTACTATACCGCTACCACAATGATGGATAATAAACTTTAGATCAGGATGTTTAGCCAGTATGCCGCTACATACCAGCCTGCCCATCGCCATGGCCGACTCAAGCAACCATCCAAGAACATGATAGAGTATGTATTTGCCCCTCTCCTCACCACTATAAACTGGAACTCCACCCCACCCAACCGGATGAATCCATATCGGCAGATTGTGCTTGGACATACTTTCATAAATTGGTACAAACTCGGGTGAATCTATTGGCTTCATGGTTCCATAATTGTAGCCCAGCTCAATTTGCCTGCCCCCTTCGTACATATATACCGGCGTATGGATGTGTACTCCCTTAAACCCCAACTAATTTATTGCCCTGTCGATCTCCTTCAAAGCAGCATCCATATTATTCATTGGCAGGGCAGCCACAGCTCCCACGAATCTGTCTGGATACTTGTTGACTAGCTCAGCCAGCTCATTATTGAAAAGCTTGACCAGATAAGCTGTATCTTCGGGACTAAAAAACGGCTCCACTATTTCTCCACTTGGAACCAATACCTGCACATACTCTTCATACCGGTCCATAACCTCGAGTCTCTTATCAACATCCCAGAGTGCTGGTCCACCGAAAAGTGCCAATGTCGGAGCAACTGCTTCCCAATCTACCGCTCGCCTGGTAAAAGCGTCTATAAATTTACGGGGACAAATATGAGCATAAGCATCGATTTTTATTTACCTTCAGCATCCAGCCCTGTTTCTCAAAGATATCCAGCCAACCGATATAAATCTATTTGCGGCGGCGCTGCTGCGCCAGTACAGATGAACGGTTCCTCACTACCTCCAGCAGGATTCCGACTGCCGTGCCTGACCGGATAGGGTGCAAACAAGACATCACCTTCCTCCATGTCATACCATCGATCAACCAGGAAACCCTGACCGCGGCCTCTGAAGGCAAGTATAGTATCTTCCGCAGCTGGATGTATATGAGTTTTAAATTCAACTCCTGCCGGATGGATAGCTCTATGTAGAGTAATCTTCCGCGCACCCATGCCAGGCCAGACTATAAAGCGCATAGGCGCATCATATTCCATGAACAATGCGCCCCTATTCACATTTCCTATGTAACCCGTATAGGGTATGTGTGCATCGAACTTGCCCCGCACATCATAAGCAATAACAGGTCCACCCTGACCTTCAAAAAGTTGAACCTTAGCTCCGGGAAGAGTATCGAATTCATCGAAGTACGGTACCTGCCAGTAGTAACAAATGAAATTCTCTGAATTACTGGAAGGGTTTCTCGTGCCATGTTTTACATTCTCAGGCGCATAGATAACGTCACCCTCACCTACCTCATACCAGAACTCTCCCAGAAAAACTTCCCCTTTGCCTTTAAAAACCTCGATAACAACTTCCGATACGGGGTGCAGACGAACTGTAAAAGTTTCCCCGGGTTTATGATAAACTACCTCACATCCCGTAAGCCTGGAGCCCATCGCCGGCGACATCAGCAACTTCGTACAGCAACCATATTTTACCGCGTCTGGAGCTTCATTTGGTCTCAAGAGAGCTCCTTTGTTTCTTACTTCAGATGGGTTGAGCATTCTAAACCTCCTTGGTAGTATTACAAGCAACCTCTACCCTGAATTGCCAACTCCTATCTATGGCATTTTAAGCACCTCCCATTCGCTTAAATAGCAAATACTACTTAGGTGTCAGTATATTTTGGTCCTGGCTCTCTTCTTTCCAGAGCGAAACCCGATAGATGCAATGTCTTATCGTCAGTATATCACGTGCTTAATACACTACACTCTGCTCTCTACCAGGTCACCAACCACGCTGGGATCAGCCAAAGTAGTGATATCCCCCAGATTACCCACATCACCGGCAGCGATTTTTACCAATATTCTCCTCATAATCTTGCCACTTCTGGTCTTGGGTAAACCACCAGCGAACTGGATTTTATCCGGCGTGCAGGTAGGTCCAATTTCCTTTCTGACATGCTTCGCAAGTTCCTTCTTGAGCTCCTCTGTTCTCTCCTCACCTGTTTTAAGAGTTACATAAGCATATATGCCCTGCCCTTTCAGTTCGTGAGGGAAACCTACCACTGCCGCCTCGACAACCTTGGGATGAGATACCAATGCGCTCTCTACCTCAGCAGTGCCAACACGATGCCCAGAAACATTGATGACATCGTCTATCCTCCCCATTAACCAATAATAGCCATCCTCATCTCTTCGGGCACCATCGCCTGTGGTATATACTCCAGGAAACTGGACAAAATATGTTTCCTTGAATCGTTCCGGTTCCCCATAAACCTGACGCATCAACCCCGGCCAGGGTTTCTTTATAACCAGATAGCCCCCTTCATTAACGTCAACAGGGCTGCCATCTTCTCTTAAGATATCCAGAACAACACCAGGGAAAGGCAATGTGGCTGAGCCTGGTTTCGTTGCCACTGCGCCGGGCAGTGGACTAATCAGGATGCCACCGGTTTCCGTCTGCCACCAGGTATCCACAATTGGGCGTTTACCCTTTCCTATTACGTTGTAGTACCACATCCAGGCTTCTGGGTTTATAGGCTCACCCACGGTGCCCAGTATGCGCAGTGAAGATAAGTCCCGCTTCTCAGGCCACTCATCACCTTCCCTCATCAACGCCCGTAGAGCAGTAGGGGCAGTATAGAAGATATTCACCCTGTACTTCTCTACAATTTCCCAGAACCTGTCGGGATGAGGAAAACTGGGTACCCCCTCAAAGAACAAGCTCGTGGTACCGAAGGCTAAAGGACCATAAACGATGTAGCTATGTCCTGTTACCCAGCCGATATCCGCCGTGCACCAGAATACATCCTCTTCTTTGCAATCAAATACCCACTTAAAGGTCTGCAAACAGTAAAGAAGATAACCAGCCTGTGTATGTAATACCCCTTTAGGTTTGCCGGTACTGCCACTGGTGTAGAGGATAAAGAGCGGGTCTTCAGCATCCATCACTTCAGGCTCACACACTGGCCTGATATCCTCCGCCAGTATTCCATCATGCCACCACGTATCACGCCCTTCATTCATATTAACTTCATTGCCCATCCTTTTCACCACAATGGCATGCTCAACATCAGGACATTTTTCCAGGGCAGCATCAGCGTTAGCCTTGCTATTTATCACCTTGCCATTACGATAATAGCCATCACAGCAAATGAGAATCCTGGCACTACAATCCAGGATCCTATCCTTAAGCGAATCAGCGCTGAAGCCACCAAACACGACGCTATGGACTGCACCTATCCTGGCACAGGCAAGCATGGCAATAGGTAGTTCAGGAATCATCGGTAGATAGATAGAAACTCGATCGCCTTTCTTAACCCCAAGCTTCTTCAGCACATTGGCAAACTTGCAGACTTCATAATAAAGCTCCTGATAAGTATAAGTCTTACTCTCACCCTCAGGCTCTCCTTCCCAAATGAGAGCAGCCTTGTTCTTGCGCCAGGTCTTTAAATGGCGATCAATGCAGTTATAACAGACATTAAGCTTGCCACCTACAAACCATTCATGCCTGGCGTTGGCAAAATCTTCCACCAGAACCCTATCCCATTTCTTATACCACTCAAGCTGCTCGCCAAGTTTCCCCCAGAATTTATCAGGGTCCTCAACAGACTCCTTATAAATCTTCTGGTATTCCTCCATGCTTTTTATATAAGCCCTCTTACTTACATCTCCTGGAGGAGGAAAAACACGCTTCTCCTCCATCATTGATATCATGCCTTTCTCGGCTACCATAATAATAAATACCTCCGTCTTTGTGTTTTTTTGTTTCCTCTATGGATTACTATACTGGCCTAAAATGCCAATCGGTTATGGTAGCACAGTAATTAAAACGCCGCAACATATTCTGAGCTCCGTTCTATTGCATTGCCAAGACATGCTAATGTTATAATCTGTGCTGGAATTAATATTTTAAGGAGGTTTAGTTATGAGATGTATTGACCCCCATCTTCACACACATATGATGAACCCTTTTGACCTCTGGCACCTCATCGAAGCAGGACTTGAAGGATGTGTTATTCCCACACCACACATGCTAGATGGTATGCAGCCGGGAGAAACGCTCTTGCGGTTGTGGCGGAGATTACTGGACTTTGAGGTAAACCAAACCAAGTCTTATGGTGCGGAAGCTTATGTCACCCTGAGTATCCCCTTCTACGGATTAACCCTCGATGGTGTTGAGCAATGCCTCACAGAACTTCCTAAATACCTTGAACATGAGAGAGTAGTGGGTATGGGTGAGATAGGCCTCGATGCAGGTATTGAAGACGAGTTGAAACTTTTTAAAGCCCAATTAAAGATTGCCAACGAGCGCAATCTCCCCGTAATAGTACATAACCCCGTTAGGTTTACGCCTGGTCGCCTTGATGTAACAAAGCAAATAGTCGATGTTATAAAGGGGGAAAAATTCCCTTTGGATAGGGTAATTTTAGACCACGCTGCAGAAGACACGGTTGATTATTGCCTGAGTACCGGGGCAATGGTGGGGATGAGTGTATGCCTTGATAAGATGCCACCTGAAAACGCTGCTGGCATTATACAGAAGAATCTAGATAAAATAGATAGAATTTTGGTGAACTCCGAACTTGGATATGGTGGCGATGGCTATTTCTCGGTGCCAAGAGTGATTGTGGCTATGAGAAGGTTAGGGTTAAAAAGGAACGTAATAGAGAAGATTACTTTTGAAAACCCCAAAAAGTTCTTTAATCTGCCAATTGATTGAGTTAAGTAACTTAGTATGGTCATAGTTGCGCAGCCGCACGTATGTTTAGTTTTGCAGGTACGGAGACTTAACTAATCATTCTATCGGCTGCCAGCAATGATTTTCATTGAGCCCAACAGGGAGTAATAATACAGGTAGTTGATAACACACCGTTCTCTCAACTGACCCGCAGACACTCTTACAATCATCAGGATGTTACTGCCATAAGTTGCTAGCCAATAATCCTCGACGACAAGCAAGGAAAACATTAAACATCTACTTTCTGAAACCAGTGTCGAGGAATGCCCAGACACCATTAAGAGTTATGCAAAGATATTATCGGGGATTTATAATAATGGGAATATGAAAATCCTGGGCATCGAAACCTCCTGTGATGAAACAGCAGCTGCGGTAATCGAAGATGGCTGCAAAATGGTATCCAACATCGTAGCCTCGCAGATAGACATCCATGCTCGCTACGGGGGTATTGTTCCTGAAGTTGCCTCAAGACAGCATATCCTCACCATTATACCGGTGGTGGACAAAGCTATGAATGAAGCCAATGTCACCTGGCAAGATATCGATGGTATTGCCGTAACATTTGGTCCAGGACTGGCCGGTTCTTTACTGGTAGGCGTTAATTTTGCCAAGGCAATTGCTTTAGCCAGACAACTGCCCATTACAGGAGTCAATCATCTTGAGGCGCATATCTATGCCAATTGGCTAAATAAAGAACAATTCCCCACTTTTCCCTGTCTCTGCCTCATTGTTTCAGGAGGACATAGCGAGCTGGTATTAATGAAAGGTCACGGCCAATTTGAGAAATTGGGGCGAACTCTGGATGATGCTGCTGGCGAAGCCTTCGACAAAGCAGCCCGAATTTTAAGAGTAGGTTACCCCGGTGGCCCAGCTATTGAACAGACAGCCAAAACCGGGATTCCTTGCCTGTCTCTTCCACGCGCATGGCTTAGAAACAGCTATAACTTCAGCTTCAGTGGATTAAAAACAGCCCTATGGCATCTTGTTCAGAGGGAAAATATCCTGGCTGACCCCTCTATGATAGCTAACGCTGCTGCCAGCTTTCAATACGCTGTGGTGGATGTCCTGGCTACCAAGACAATCAAAGCAGCAAAAGATTTAAGGGTTCGGCAGATCTTACTCAGCGGTGGTGTGGCAGCCAATAAATTGCTAACTGAGCGCTTCCTTAATTCCTCGCCAGTGCCTGTCCTGGTACCTCCTTCCCCTCTATGCACCGATAACGCCGCTATGGTCGCCTCCTGTGGCTACTACCATTTCCTATCTGGCAAGACAAATGGCTACGACCTGGATGTGATACCCAGCCTCAGCATTGGGTGAAATTCCGCTATAACATCTAATTGGCCAGTAAACAACGGGCACAACCACCCTCTTTACAATAACCTTTAAAAATGTGAATTAAGCCCTGCTGACGGCAAGCTGTTAAACTCGAGGTATCTTCAATACAAAGCTGCTTTATCATATGACGCGTTATCCCATTCTCGGCAAGCTTGGGATAACAATTGTAAAGCGTTATAGCCTTATCCTTCAGTTCCAGTTCACCAGTCATTTCTCCCCAGCTAAAGGCAAACGGCAGTATAACGTTAATGACCATCTCTGCTGCCTTGCCATTTCCCAGAAGAGCTGATCTCCGCGTTTTCGACCCGTAACCAAAATCAAAGTGGTACTGCCAGTAGCCACTACCAGATACAATCAGACCCTCCTCCAGCAGCCGATACCCATCTATCATGGACGCTTTCCTGACCTGCCGCAACATCCCCTCTAGTAACCCCTCTTCCTGGTACCGCTGAAGTATATAACTTTGAGCTATAATACGGCGCACAGGAGAATTATTGGGGTATACATGTGACAAATGCCAATCACTTTCACGCATGGTTTCAAACCCTTTACCAACCAACCGCCATATCCACTCCAACTCCATTACTCCATCTCCCATACATAATCCTCCCCCTTTTCGCTGAGAAGGTAATAACCCAGCCAGGCCCAAGAGCCAGGCCTGCTTTAATGACAAATCCCCTGCTGGTATCATTTCCTCCATGAAACTGAGCGTCGCTTTGCAAGCAAGTTCCTCAAAAGGCTTACTGTTATTAGAATAACCCAAAGCTCTCATTATCCCACGGAAAAACACCTGTCCTTCATTTCTGGACTGTAAACTCGCCATGAAAGGAGCTGCTTTTTGCCTGAATCTCTCTTCTCCCGCAATATCCAACAGCTTCCATAAAGCCTGCCTATCTTTATGTTTTATTATCTGACAGCAGGGAAGTTGATGATAAGGTATTAGATAAGCTTGATGCCACAACTTATGCGTTAAGCACACTACTGGAACCGACTTGTCATTCTGCGTCAAAGTAGCTGATTTAGCATCATGCTGAGCTACAACATGAAGAATTACTTTGTTATATTCATGATCATATTGATGGCCATGGCGATACCAATCACTGGACTTAACATGTATTTCTACATCGCCCGTCACCGTATCAGATTCATTTACAACCATGACAGCGTCTCGAAAATCAGGGCCATTGTTAGCACTAATCCTGCCAGAATATATCATTCTCACTTGCTTTCCTTCTTCAGTAATCAACCGCCTTCCCAGCAGTCGTTGCCATACCAGAACAAGCTGGCTTTCCGGGAGCTTTATCCGCTTACGTGTATAAATTGCCAAATTT
>DAOVDO010000134.1 GCA_030669525.1 Dehalococcoidia bacterium
ATGCCCTTCCTTCCAATAAGACAAGCCGTGGATTCAAAAAGCACATCTAATACCTTTAAATTATGTTGCACCAGGGTATTTCCGGTTTGAGTATTGTCAATTAACAAATCGGCATCCTCCGGCAGGAAAGCTTCAGTTGCGCCCCATGTCGGTATTATTCTATAGGGATTAATATGATTATGGCGAAGATACTTATCAGCGATGTTTGTGTACTCCGAAGCGACTCTTAATGGAGTTAGTTTACCATTTTGAACACGCAACCTTAAGTCATTTATATCATTTACAGGCATATCTTGACTCACTGCAGCCACAATTTTAACCGTACCAAAGTTGAGGTCAAGCAATTCTTTAACCGGGCTTGAGGGGAAACGTGAGAGATGTTCCAATAACCAATCCCTGCCCGTTATGGCCAAATCAAAATTCCCATTAGCTACCTGAAGAGGCATATCTTGAGGTCTGATTACCTTGATACTGAGCCAGTCCAGGTTGGTAGAAGGGCGACGGTTCAATGCCTTTTCAGTATATCCCCCAAAGCTAAGTCCAACTCGTTCCAGAAATTTCATAGTAGCTGTTTGCTGATGTCCATCGGGCAAAGCTAGATTGATACTCTTTGCCTGGCTTTTAGAATGGGAAGCAACAATCCTCTCTTGTGCAGCCGGCCCGTTATCTGCCATTGACCGTGGTTTGGTATAGAAAAAGTTACCCCTGTACCATTCTGTATCTCGTGATGCGCACGAAACAAATTTAGAGCTAAAACAGTTCAATAGCTGACTCATATCCTTATTTTCTAAATTGTCCTTATTAGCGACCAGGAAAGAAGTAGCAGGAAGTAACTTTAGTAAGGGAACTAAACCCTGTGCTCCAATTTTATTCTTGTTATTCGTCCACAATATAGCTAAATCAGCACTCTCAGGTGGATAAACCTCGGAGGCTCCCCATACCGGGAAAATCTTAAAGATTTTCATCCTGAGATTTAGAGCGAAAGATTGCGCCAGATTAGGGTACTCGCTTACCATGCGCCAGCCGTTTTGCCTGGCTAATAATTCATCAAGACAGGATATTTGTGAATTACGGCTGGCTGTCACATATACACCACCTTTACCATAGCCCAGGCTTGATATTTTCATTAGAGCACTGGCAGGATACCTTACCAGAAGGTCCTCAATCCAATCCAACCCACATATCCCTAAATCATAGTTGCCTATGGCCACCTGCACAGGGATATCCTTCTCTTGAAATATCTTAGCTGAAAGGTAAGGAAATTTATCCGACTGTAGGCGATACTGTCTGGTGTTATTATTGTAGTCTTGGAAGCCCAGGTTTATATCGTGGAGCAAGTTAGCTGTGGGCAAAAGCAACCTGCCTTTAGGCAAAGCAAGTTTAATATAGTCTGATTGGTATTCCACTGGTAATGTTACCCACCTATTATACTGAGAATCTCCGATAAGGATGCCACTTCTCTCTGCTGCTTCTGTTCACAATCAAGAACTGTAAAAGGGCATGTCTCATTATCAGAAACTGAGATAACCCAGCGGTAGGCAGATGGTTCTTGCTTGGAGAAGTTAATTTCTACTATATGCATGGATTCACGGAGTTTTTGAGCTATTGAGAAGCAATTTCGCACTATCTTTGGGATTGGCTTTTTTCCGCTAACCAGAATCCTTGATTTTTCGCTTACTTTATTTTCCAGCGGAAGAAACTTCATTAAGGGGTCGACATAAAGAGCGAAGCCGCAAGCAGGAATACTCTTCCCACTCATAAGTGGGATTAGGTTATCATATCTTCCACCCCCACCTATTTTCTCTCCACCAACCAGCAATTGAAAACAGACTCCGGTATAATATTCGAATCCTTTTATTGACGTGATATCAATTTCATAATCACAACTCAGGCCATCCAGCAATGTAGCTGTATCTATAAAATTTTCTATACTGTATTTGAAATCTGGTGAAGCCTGACGATACAGAGATTTTGCATTTTGAAGGAAGCCACTTGATTTCCCCTTCAAGCTAATAAGCGGTGATAGAAACTTATCTAATTGAGCTTTGTATACTTTTGTCTTCATTAATGTCTGCCAATCTCCATCCAGAACACAGCTTGTTACTTTAGCTTCCTCACCAGGGCTGAGTTCAAGTTCCTTAATCAATGCTCTTATTAATCCTGCGTGAGATAATTGTAATTTAACATCATTTATTCCAAGTTGTTGGATAACCTCTTTAGCCAACGAGATTATCTCTGCATCCGCTGCAAGTTCGGTGCCACCCAGAAACTCAGCGCCACATTGCCAGTGCTCTCTGTTCACCTTTCCCGTTTCTTCAAACGCGAAGATATTAGTCACGTAGCACAGCCTGGCTGTTTTGTATTCGCTTAAATTATCAGTATAAAGCCTTGCAATAGGGATAGTACCGTCCGGTCGCATTACCACCCTTTCACCACTCCAGCCATTCCAATCGAGAAAGGAATATACCTTGCTCAGCATACTCGGGGTAAGCGTCCCAATAGCGGTAAATAGATGGAGATATTCCAGGGTTGGTGTCCTCACCTCTTGATAACCATATCTCAAGCAGCAGGTACGAAAAGCATCTTCGATGCGGCGGAAGCATACCATGTCATTGGGAAGTAAATCCCGCATTCCCTTACATTTCTGATTTTCCATTTTACCTATAATATGTTAACGTATTCTACACTAAGCTATGCCTACCTTCAATGATTAGACACGTGATATACTATGGTCGTTTGAGTAGTAGTTGTCTTTCATTCTGATACTCAGTGGGATGGAGTGGAAAAACCAGTTCTTATTGCTATAGCTTAGAGCAGCAAGATAACGAATACTTGGATTTGTTGCTTTTAAGTGCTTGGTCTATAATTAGTGCGAGCGTAAAGGTACATGATTAGAAATTTTATTAGGGCTTTGATTCTAGCTCTCATCATCCTGCCAGTAGCTGGTAGCCTGGGAGGCTTCATGGTCAGTGCTTCCAGTCCTACGATAGAAGTCCTTCATGTAGAAGGCACTATTCTCCCGGTAGTGGCTGACTACATCGATAGAGGTATCAGCCATGCCGAAGAAGAGAACGCCACTGCTTGTATTATTGAGCTAAATACACCTGGAGGTCTTCTCGGTTCAACTGAGAAAATAGTTCAAAGAATTATGAACGCTGATGTACCTGTTGTGGTATATGTCTCACCAAAGGGCGCCTGGGCGGCTTCAGCAGGGACTTTCATTACTTTATCCGCTCATGTAGCGGCTATGACACCAGGAACTACTATCGGCGCTGCCCATCCTGTAAGTGGCGGTGGGCAAGAAATACCAGAAGACCAGATGAAAAAAATAACTGAATTTTCTGCCAAATGGATGAAGACTATTGCCGAGGATCGTGGTCGTAATATGGAAGAAGCAGAACTGGCGGTGACAGAGAGCAAATCCTTTACCAATGTTGATGCACTGGAATGCAATCTTATTGACATGGCAGC
>DAOVDO010000047.1 GCA_030669525.1 Dehalococcoidia bacterium
GTGCCTGGAAAAAAGGTGTGCTAAAGAACAACTGCTATCATGTGGAAAGGAAATAATAATTATTGAAGTTACTGGTCATCGGAGGAGGAGGCAGGGAGCATACTTTAGTATGGAAGATAGCCCAAAGTTCTAAGGTTGACAGGGTTTTTTGTGCTCCTGGTAATGCTGGAACAGCACTCATCGGAGAGAATCTAGATATTGATCCTTCTGATGCAAAAGCCCTGGGTAAAGCGGCTAAAGACAATGGCATTGACCTTGTTGTCGTTGGTCCTGAAGGTCCGTTGTCATTGGGTATAGTTGATTATTTTGATAGTCTGGGTATTCCTATTTTTGGTCCTAACAGAGCGGCAGCTCAAATAGAATCAAGTAAGGTTTTTGCCAGGAACTTAATGGAGAAGTATGGCATTCCCTGCCCCAAGGCAAGTGTTTTCTCCTCTTATTCGGAAGCTTGTGAGCATCTTAAACGACAGCAGTTACCTGTTGTAATCAAGGCAGATGGACTGGCTGCCGGTAAAGGTACAATTATCGCTGACAGCTTTCAAAAAGCTGACAAGGCTCTCAGTGACATTATGGAACAGAAAGTATTTGGTTCAGCGGGAGACAAAGTGACGATTGATGAATTTATCAGTGGGCGGGAGGTAAGTCTGATAGCTTTCACCGATGGTAAAAATGTCTACCCCATGGTCCCAGCCTGTGATTATAAGCAAATCTGGGATGGGGACCAGGGACCTAACACTGGTGGTATGGGAAGCTACAGTCCACCAGGTTTTTTTTCGGCTCAACTTATAGAAAAGGCTACAAATACAGTTTTATTACCAGCATTAGAAGCAATGGCTAACGAAGGAATAACCTATAGGGGGGTAATTTATGCCGGGTTAATGGTCACTGATAAGGACGAATTATCCGTGTTGGAATTTAATTGCCGTTTTGGTGATCCAGAGACTCAGGTCGTTTTGCCTCTCCTCAAGAGTGATTTGGTGGATATTATCCTGGCGGTTATTGAAGGTAACCTTGACCAAGTTAATATAGAATGGAGTAGTGATGCCTGTGTGGGAGTGGTTATGACTTCGGCTGGCTATCCAGGCAGTTATGTTAGGGGATTTCCTATAAGGGGGCTGGATAAGGTGGATAAGGGTATGCTAGTCTTTCACGCTGGAACCAAATTAGGTGACGACGGAATAATCTATACCAATGGTGGGAGGGTACTCACCGTCGTGGGCATTGGTAAAAATATGGTAGAAGCCAGGGAAAGGGTTTATTGCAGCTTGCCTGATATTTATTTTGAAGGGTGTTACTATCGTAAAGATATTGCACTTAGAGAGGTGGCTTAAATGGCGCGATTGGGCATTGTCATGGGAAGTAAAAATGACTGGGACATGGTAAAGCCGTCAATTGACCTGCTGGAGCAGCTTGGTATTGATTATGAAGTTTCCATTATCTCAGCTCACAGAAATCCAGGGAAACTAAGGGAATATGGATTGAAGGCAGAAGAGAGGGGTTTTGAGGTTATCATTGCTGCTGCTGGTGGTGCTGCTCATCTTCCCGGTGTTCTATCTAGCTGGACTACGGTGCCCGTAATTGGTGTTCCCTTACCTACTAGCGAGTTAAAAGGTATAGATGCCCTTCTATCTATAACTCAGATGCCTGCGGGAGTTCCGGTGGCATGTGTTGGAATTGGTGAAGGTGGTGCTAAAAACGCTGCTTTGCTTGCCGCTCAGATTTTGGGCATGAAGGATGATGCCATAAAAAAAGCCTACAGAAAATATAGAAGGGAAATGGCAGAGAAATAAAATGATTGAGCGTTATTCACGACCACAAATGAAGCAAGTATGGTCTGAGGAAAATAAGTTCAGTAACTGGCTTAAGGTGGAAGTAGCCGCCTGCGAAGCATGGGCGGAGTTGGGCAAAATCCCCAGGGAAGCCATACCTAAAATAAAGAAAGCTAGTTACAATCTAGATCGTATCGCTGAATTCCTCAAAGAGACCCATCATGACATGACTGCCTTTCTTAATTCAGTGGCTGAAAGCCTTGGAGAGGAATCGCGCTTCGTACATCTTGGACTTACCTCTTCGGATATCATGGATACCGCACTGAGTCTCCAGTTAAAAGATGCTGCCGATATTCTGGAGCGAGACATCAATGAGCTTATCACTGTTCTGGGGAACAAAGCTATTGAGCACAAGTATACTATTATGATGGGACGAACTCATGGTATTCATGCTGAGCCAATAACATTTGGTTTAAAACTAGCCTTATGGACTGAAGAGACGAAGCGCAATGCTCGAAGGTTGGTTGAAGCAAAAGCGGCTATCTCTATAGGTAAAATATCTGGAGCAGTAGGCACCTATGCTACAGTACCTCCCGAGGTTGAGGAAGGAGCCTGTGCCAAATTAGGGCTTACCCCAGCCCCAATATCAAGCCAGATAATTCAGCGTGATCGCCATGCCCAGTTTGTAACTACACTGGCCATAATTGCCGGCTCATTAGAGAAATTCGCCACTGAGATAAGAAACCTTCAGAGAACTGAAATCCTGGAAGTTGAAGAACCATTCCAGGCAGGACAGACAGGATCCTCGGCAATGCCACATAAAAGAAACCCCGAACTTTGTGAACGCATTTCTGGGCTTGCCCGATTAATCAGGGGTAATGCATTAACTTCCATGGAAAACATTGCTTTGTGGCATGAGCGGGATATCAGTCACTCTTCTACGGAACGTATTATTCTACCAGACTCTTGCCTGGTTATGGACTATGTGTTGACTATGTTTACCTCGATAATGAGGGGACTCGTGGTTTACCCTGAAAATATGCGCAGTAACATTGAACTCACCTGTGGCTTGGTTTTTTCCCAGAGAGTACTTCTGGCGTTGATAGATAAGGGAGTAAGTCGGGAGAAGGCTTATAAGATGGTGCAGGATAATGCCATGAGAGCCTGGCAGAAGAAAAAGAGCTTTATATCTTTTCTTGAGGATGATACAAAAATAGCGGCTTACCTCAATAAATCTGAACTGGAATCCTTATTTGACTATAATTATTACCTGCAGCATGTGGACACGGTGTTTAAACGACTAGGGCTAACCAAATTTAGAGAGGTCAATCAAACTTATCAGGACAGGTTGACTCCTCACGCACTGTAGCGTAACGAAAGATGTCTGTTTTATTACAAACCGATTTACCTTTTCCCTTGTTTCGGCGTGGCAAGGTGAGAGACGTCTATGATCTTGGGGAAAGGGTTCTTATTGTGGCTACCGATCGTATATCAGCATTTGATTTTGTCCTGCCCTGTGGTATCCCTGATAAGGGAGAAGTCCTTAATAGATTATCAGCCTTTTGGTTTGGAAAAACAGCCCAAATTGTACCCAATCATCTAATAGAGGTAGTTGATAGCAACGTCGCTTTGAACAGTTTGAATAGGCTGTTGAACTTTTCTGGAGAATTGCCGGAGTACCTTATCGGTCGCTCTATGGTTGTGGCTAAAGCCGACCGTATTCCTGTAGAGTGTGTTGTCCGTGGTTACCTATCTGGCTCAGCCTGGACAGAGTACAAAGAAACAGGTATCACTGGCAACATTCAGTTACCACCAGGAATGCAGGAAAGTCAAGAATTACCTCAGCCTATTTTTACTCCTACTACCAAGGGTGAAACAGAGCATGACCGTCCCCTAAATGAGCAGGATATAAGGAGTCTTGAAGAAATATCATGGCGAAAGGGGAGAGGTAGCCATACTCTGATTGAGGAATTAGAGGAGAAGAGCTTGCTTATTTATTGCTATGCCAGAGATTATGCCAGGGCAAAGGGCATTATAGTTGCCGACACTAAGTTCGAGTTTGGACTCATAAATGGAAAGCTAACGCTTATCGATGAGTTACTAACGCCAGACTCAAGTCGATTCTGGGATGTTAGTCAGTATGAAGTTGGGCACTCACAGCCTAGCTTTGACAAGCAACCGGTTCGTGACTGGCTTGTAGCTTCAGGATGGAACAAAGAGCCGCCTGCGCCTGTGCTGCCGCCGGAGGTAATTGAGGCTACTGCAAAGCGATATAATAAAATTTATCAGTGGTTTACGGGCAAAGAATTAACAACAAGTATATCCAGTTAAAACCTGCTTTAAGTATGCAGGTTATTAGCAAACCCACCATTAAAAATTACATCTTTGGACTAATGAAAATCTATCTGCAATGTTTTGTGATACCGTTCTAATATCGTTAGCAGAATAAATGGCTCTCAGTTACAGGTGAGGTACAGATGGAATTTGGCACTATAATCAGCATTATAACTGCAATAGCGCTGGCAATTGGTTTGCCTTTGGCTCTCCGAAAGAGAAAGAAAGCAGGACCACAAAAGAGAGAGGAACTCTATCGACATCTTCAGGTTTTAGGAGTCAAAGCAGCTCTGACGGAGAGAGGCAGTGATAAAGAGCAAATAGGGTTAAGCCGATTCTCTGGGCAGAGGTCGGAGGGAGTTATAGAATTGAAAGATAGGAAGGTTGATTCTATAAATGTTATTAGTGTATCCAGCCAGTATGGCGTGAATTATTTCATTGATTACCTGGTTAAAAGCCCCAATTTAGCGGGAAGTCGACCATTGAAGAAGACAAGGTTGGTGAGAAAGAAGAGCTCGCTTCTCTGGGGTAAAACAATAACCATTGGATGGAAAGGGGATGAATCATTAGCATGGAGCTTGAATTTAGACCACAGGCTTGCGGATAAGCTTTCACAAGATATGGTTAACCCTTTCAAAGGGAGTATCTGGATTTACCCTGAGCTGAAGTATGGATATGTCAGAATAAGAACTTCGTACAGTTTACCATCGACACAGGTAATTGAGGTGGTTGATATTATTGCCAGACATGTAAAATCGTACTGAATAACATTGCTGGAGCCGATTATAGAATTACTTTGGTGTTTTCCAGGCTTCTTTCAATAGATAGTATGCCAATGCTCATTTATTACACTAGCCTCAATCTTGGCGTACCATGGAGTTCCATAGTCGTTGGCTACTCTGGTAAGACTTTCGAGCCTCTTGACCACAGTATTCTCCAGGAATGTCAATCGCTCCTGTTGAGAGGTAAACTGAGTAGATTCTTGCCACAGTGCACGCCCAGCTAGAAATCCTGAAGCTCCTGCCTGGCAGGCAATTTTTACCTGCTGGTAAAAGATATCGAAATTCACACCACCACTGAGAATAACCCAGGGGACCTGGCTTGCCTCATTAAGCTGATGACAGTAATTAGAAAGCTGACTTTCGTCTCTTTCAAATTCAAGGTCTGATGGAAACTCGGCCTTGAGTACATCAACAGGGAGAGCTGTGATTTGCCTGGCGGTTTCAACAACCAGTCGTGACTTTATGCGAGCAAAATTCTGAGGGGTATCTTTCTCTGCTCCCACTTTATAGCTTACAGGCTCAACAACGAATGGTATGTCCTCTGCCAGACATTCATCAGCCAGTTTCTTAACTGTTTCGAGTTGTTTTCCGGCAACATCAACATCAGGCCGATAGTATAGTAGAAGCTTTGCTGCTGTGGCTCCCATTTTCTTTATCTTTCTTACATTCCAATCGGCAAGTATGTTTGTAATTCTTGCGTCCACATTACCCGAATAACCAGTCTCTTCCAGACTTACCAGTAATCCGGTATCCCCGGGAATAACGCCAGCGGAAATCGCCTGTGCCGCACCATAAATAGGATCTAAGAGGATGGCACTGGCGTGGGGGCTTATGACTCGGCAGAGGCCTAGCTTAAAATCAACCATATCTTGATAACTAACACCTTCAGGATGTTTCCCATCAAGCATTCTCTTTAGTGAGCCCCTATGGTCTAAAGCACACATTGTAAAGATGCCATTATCATTGGCCAGTTGCTGTAAACCTCGTATCTTACCTATGGATAAATTTCTCATACTGTTAAGTAGCCAGTATTTTCACTAACCGAAGTAAATTATTATCCAGTTCCTTTTGCTTCTCCCACGTATCCTTCAATGGGGTAAATATCATTTCCCCTTTTAATTCTCCAACCATATACCCTGATTTACCATCTGCTAAAGCATCAACGGCAGCTGCCCCTAACTGGCTGGCCAGAATCCTGTCCCTGGCTGTCGGCGAGCCACCCCTTTGGATATGCCCCAGAACGCAGATTCGGTATTCCAGTTTTAACCTTTCCCAGACCCGTTGCGCGACCTGGAATACTCCCCCGGCATCATCCCCTTCGGCAACTACTACTATGCTGGATTTCTTCCCTTTTTCAATGTTACGCCTCATCTCAAGGCAAAGCTCTTCTATCTTAGTCTCTGTTTCAGGGATCAAAATACTGGCAGCACCACCGGCAATTCCAACGGCTAATGCAATGAAACCCCGGCTCCTTCCCATGACCTCGATAAAGAAGGGGCGCTGTAAAGACCCTGCAGTATCTCTAATTTTATCTATAGCATCTAAGGCTGTATTTATTGCTGTATCAAAGCCAATAGCATAGTCGGTGCCATAGACGTCATTATCTATGGTACCTGGAATACCAATTACCTTTATATTTCCCACTTCGGCTAAAGCAACTGCTCCACGAAAGGTGCCATCTCCACCTATGGTTATCAAGCCCTCAACGCTTTCCTGTTGCAGGTTCGCAACTGCTTTCTGTAATCCCTCTGCCGTTTTCATTTCATCACAGCGTGCTGTCTCCAAAAAAGTACCACCGCGGTGGATTATATTGGCTACTGACCGGGGACCCAATTTTATGAAATCGTTTTGCAGTAAACCTGCATAGCCTCGACGAAATCCTATTATCTCTATTTGGTATTTAGCCGCACAGCGAACGACCGCTCTGATACAGGCATTCATTCCGGGAGCATCACCTCCACTGGTCAAGATGCCAATCTTCTTCAGCTTGTTCATTCCAATCGACCTTTGCTAAACGGTTATAATGTCTCTAGTAGTCACCATCAATTATATCATGGCTGATAGTCAGTTTGGCTGGATAGTCTGGGCGTAGTAAAATGTATCTTGAGGTAATAGATTTAATGTGGAACAAGGAAAATTTGCGCAACCTTATAAAGGAGAGATTCTCTGACTATCACCTCATAGTTGTCTCTAATCGAGAGCCATATATCCATAATTATGTAGCTGGTAAGATTAAATGTGAAGCTGCAGTTGGTGGTGTAACTACAGCACTCGATTCAATAATGCGTGCCACAGATGGTCTATGGATTGCATGTGGGAATAGCAAGGCTGATAAAGAGATAGCCGACTTCAATAACAAGGTGAGGGTTCCTCTAGAAGAGCCACTTTAC
>DAOVDO010000135.1 GCA_030669525.1 Dehalococcoidia bacterium
GAGAAGGCGAAAAACAGGTCCCCCAAAAGATTGATATCAATCGGGCCGAAGCCTGGCTTCTTGAAGCATTGCCAGGGATAGGCGAAATAACAGCACAGGCTATCGTGGATTACCGAAACGAAAATGGCTCTTTCCAGCGCATTGAGGATTTGCTTCATGTCCAGAACATTGGTGAAAAGACACTTGTTAAAATAAAAGACTGCATAACCGTTTCAGATTGAAAGTCCTATCGAACTGAAGTGGCAAGCAACCTGATAGAGCACCAGAAGTCATAGGGTTTTCTAATACCTCCCAATAATACTCCATTACTTATAATGGGAAATCCCCCCGGGAATGTTATCCACCGCTCATGAATAAATACTGTTCTTAACTTTATCGGGCAACCAGAACCCCGACTACATTTGCATTTTAGTCAGGTCGGTGGATAAAGCGCCGACTGGAAAAAGATAAGACCAGGTGCTGTTTCTCGCTGGTTGCCCGCCAATTGCCATTCAATACTTCCTCTTCATGAGCAGCATATTCCTGCAAGTCCTACATTAGACTGGGTAGGAAGGTAATTATTTTGGGAAATGCTATACATAAAAATGTGCCTGTTGCCTGAAGCAACACGAAGGGAACAACACCCCTGTACAAGTCCATCATCGTTACTCCCTCAATATGAAGTCCCTTCAGATAGAATATGGAATAGGCAAAAGGTGGAGTCAGGAACGACATTTGCAGGCTGATACAAATGATGAGTCCAACCCATAATGGGTCGAACCCGAGGCTGTTTAATATTGGATTGAATATAGGAACCATTATCAACAGAATACCTACCCAATCAATAAACATTCCAAGCACGAATATAATAAACAGTATGGAGGCAAAGACGCCCCAACGGCCTAACCCAAGTCCAAGCATAAAATCGGTTATTACAGGGCCACCCCCTGCAGTTATGAGGGTGCCGGTAAACAGGTTAGCTCCCAAGGCGACAAACATAATCATAGTGCTGATTTTCAACGTATTGTAGCTAGCCTCCTTGAGATTTTGCCAGTTAAATTTCCTGTAGATGACAGCGAGTACTATGGAACCAAGCGCACCCACACCTGCGGCTTCAGTGGGGGCAGCAATGCCAAAGAAAATCGAGCCTAAAACAGCCAAAATGATGAACAGGGGGGGGAACAGAGACTTTGCTCCTATGATAAAGTTCTGCCCTCTCGTAAAACGCTCTCTTTCTTCATCTGCCAGAGGGGGTCCCATGCTTGGGTTGATATAAGATCTTATCCCTATGTAAAGTATGAACAGTGCAGACAGAAGGAGTCCTGGCAAAATAGCCCCCATGAACATTCTGGCTATTGATACCCCCGCCATCGGGGCATATAAAACAAGCATTATACTGGGAGGAATAAGGATACCAAGAGTGCCCCCAGCACAGACACACCCGGTAGCTAATGATTTATTGTAGCCTCTTTTCAGCATGGCAGGAAGAGCAACCAGTCCCATAGTAGTGACAGAGGCACCGATTATCCCTGTAGTAGCGGCAAATAGGGTACTGATGAGCACCGTAGCAATTGCCAGACCACCTCTTAGATTACCCATCCATCGATGCAAAGTGCTAAAAGCTAACTCAGAGCAGCCTGAACGTTCCATCATGCATCCCATAAAAACGAACAGAGGGATACAAGCGAAGATATACGTACTGGCGACGCCAAAGGTGCGTATGGGGATCAAGTATACGATCCCTATTCCGGCTAGAAAGCCAAATATCACACCGAGACCACCAAGGACAAAAGCAATAGGGAACCCCGTAGCCACACCTAAGATAACACCAACGAACATCAGAATGGTAATAAGCTCGGCACTCAAATTAATTCTCCTTGTTTACAGCTGTGGATAAATGTTTAATAAACTTTGATATTCCTTCAAGCGTGAGCAACAGAAACCCTATTGCCATTACTGTCTTAATGGGACCAAGAGGGACAGCCCAAGAACTGTAAGGGGAAACCTCATGGGTAATCCAGGAATTGTAAGCATAGCGCATCACGTATACTACTAGTACATAACATAGAGGGAAGAAAAATATCAGATAAGTGACCACCTCCAAGATTGACCTGGCTCGTGGGGCAAGGCGCTCGGAAAACAAATCTACCCTTACATGTCCTTCATGAAGAAGGCAGTATGCTCCTCCAAGGAGGAAGAGAGCTGCGTATAGCATCCAGGTCATGTCATAACTCCAAATGGGAGACCTATTAAATCCATACCTTAGAATAGTCGATAAAACCATTACTACTATTAGAGGAAGGATAATCCAGCTAGCAGATTTTCCTACCTGGTTGCTTATCTTGTTAATAATAGCTAGAAAATGTGCCATTACCTCACTGACCTTTACATTCGCCCTTTCCAAAGGAAGGGGCGAATGTAAAACCCAATAGTTAAGTCAGACCACTAGCCTTCAGCTAGTATCTCTATTAAAGTTTGTGCGAGAAGTAGATAGCGTCGGCATAAGGATACCACCTGTCCCTCCATTCCCTTTGACTGTTCCACACTTTGGCAAAGAAGGGATCTTTTGCAGCCTCTTTGTCTAAATACTCATAAGCCCATCCCAGCATTATTTCCACAGTCTCTGGTTCCAGAAGTACCTCCTCTATGCCCATTTTCTCAAATTCTTCCAGTGCTTCTATGTTCAAGGCGTCTGTGTAATGCCAACACCACAATGTTTGTGCATGACAGACCAATTCCAGCATAGATTTAAGGTCATCAGGCAGAGCTCGCCATGAATCTCCGTTAATTACTATCTCTTGCATTGAACTCGGTTGGTGTATTCCTGGGTAGTGGTAGTACTTGCAAACATCAGGGAAGCCAGCTTTTACGTCGAAAAATGGTAGGCTGTACTCACAAGCATCTAATACCCCTCTTTCCAAAGCTGGAATTATCTCTGCATAAGGGAGAAAAACTACTGAGATGCCGTGCTCATTAAGGACTTCCCCCATCAGAGGCATCATACGAAAATTTTTCCCCTTGAAGTCATCTATTGTGCGGAGGGGTGTGTTAGACCACATAAATAATTCCGGGCCAAATGCACCGGCCACAATAGGATGGACATCCATCCCAATTACCTCAGTATAGAGTTCCTCTCTTAACTCCTTGCCTCCGCCTTCCCACTCCCACATTATCCTGTCCCAGGCATCAAAGACACCAGGCGTGGAACAGAAAAGGGGTGCCACCTTATGCTTCCCGATCCACATACCAGAATAGTCATAGGCAGCATCAAGGATACCGGCGTTCACAGCATCAAGTGATTCCAGAGGTGGGCATATAGCACCTGAAGGATAAACATCGAATACTAAACGGCCGCCGCTCATCTGCTCTACTGAATCTGCCAGGTGTACCAGAAGGTCATGAAATGGCACACCTGCTGGAGTGATGCCTTGTATCTTCCATGTAATTACTTCTGGCGCTGGAGTTGGGGCAGGTGCAGGTGCCGGAGC
>DAOVDO010000052.1 GCA_030669525.1 Dehalococcoidia bacterium
ACATCGCAGCCACCAATGAGATAAAGACCAAGCCTACACAACACAGCGTTAACGAATTGAGACGTATCGGTATTCAACCCGACGTAATCCTATGTCGAAGCGACAATGAAGTATCCGAGGAAATAAAGGACAAGATATCGCTGTTTTGTGATGTCGATAGAGAGGCAGTGATCCCGCTGGTTACCGGTGACACCATATACGACGTTCCCTTGCTGTTAGAGGAGCATGGATTGGGAGATTTTATAGTCAATCACCTGGGGTTGGAAGCTAAGGAGAGCAATTTGGATAACTGGCGCGATATGGTGAACAAACTGAAAGCTCCTAAGGAGCCAGTAGTTATCGGGCTGGTGGGCAAATATGTTGAACTCCAGGATGCTTATTATTCGGTGCGCGAAGCATTATGTCACGCAGCGCTGACTCATAATCATGATGTAAAGATAGAGTGGCTCAATTCAGAAGAATTACAAGACGGTCATAATGACAGGCTCAAACAAGTTCAAGGAATAGTCGCCACTGACGACTTCGGTTACGAGGGAATTGAAGGTGTGACAGAGGCAGCCAAATTCGCCAGGGAAAAAGCTATCCCTTATCTCGGTTTGCGCCAGGGGATGCAAGCCATGGTTATTGAATTCCGCCGCCATGTATTTAACAATCAGTATGCCTGCTCCACCGATGCAGACCATGGCTCTCCTTATCCTGTAGTTGACGTACCCCCGGAGCAGCAAGATGTCAATCAAGAAGGTGGTACCGTTTGGTTAGGAACTTACCCCTGCCACCTGGCACCCGGAACCAAGGCTGCTCGTGCTTATGGCTGCGAAGTAGCTTATGAACGTCACCGCCATCGCTTTGAATTCAATAATGCCTTCCGCCAGCCATTACAAAATGCTGGAATGATACCCAGTGGACTATCGCCAGATGGAAAACTGGTGGAAATTGTTGAGATGAAGGATCATCCCTGGATGGTAGCCTGCCAGTTTCACCCCGAATTTAAATCCCGTCCTGACTGTCCTCATCCACTGTTCGTAGATTTCATCGGGGCAGCTAAAGAAATACTTATCGAAGGTACGCAGCCAAGTTTACCAATAAATTGAGGAGGCACAATGCGTTTATTCTTAGATACTGCTAATATAGACCATATCCGTCATGGAGTAGAATTGGGAGTCATCACTGGAGTGACCACCAATCCAAGCCTGGTATCCCAGGAAGGCAAAGTTGATTACCAGAATCTGGTGAAAGAAATCTGCTCCGTTGTTTTCCCCGGTCCGGTGTCCACCGAAGTATTAAGCCAGGACGCTTCAGGAATGATAGCCGAAGCTAGAGAAATAGCTAAATGGGCAGACAACGTCGTAGTTAAGATACCGGCTAGCTTAGAAGGGGTGAAGGCTACTTCGGTACTAACCAGCGAAAACATAAAGGTAAACCTCACCCTGTGCTTCTCACTGAACCAGGCTTTACTGGGAGCGGCGGCGGGAGCTACCTTCATCAGCCCCTTTGTGGGTAGACTTGACGACATTGGCGAAGACGGCATGGACGTAGTATTTGACATTGCCCAATTTCTGCGGTATTATGAGTTACCTACTCAGGTTATAGCTGCTAGTATCAGACATCCCCAACATTGCATTATGGCCGCTAAGTCTGGTGCGCATATCGCTACTATACCATATAAAGTACTGCTACAGATGATACAGCATCCCTTGACTGACATTGGCATCAAGCGCTTTGCAGATGATTGGAGAAAGATAATGGGAGAGAAGAAGATTATAGAGAATCCTGGCAAACCAATAGATAAGGCAGGAAGATAAGAGAGGCTACCATGATAACTATGGGTCAACTGGAAGATAGAACCTGTGATGAACTGGAGGTGATGGCCAAAGAACTGGGAATCACCAACTACTCCTCAATGAGGAAATCTGAGCTTGTTGCTCATATCCTCAAATCACAAGCAGAGCAACAGGGAAACCTGTTCCTGGCTGGCATACTGGAGATTATGTCTGAGGGCTATGGCTTCCTGCGCCAGGATAGCTTTCTGCGCAGTGCAAATGATGTCTATGTATCCAACTCTCAAATCCGCCGCTTCAACTTGAGGGATGGCGACTACATTTGCGGCCAGGCCAGACATCCCAAGGACAACGAGAAATACTATGGCTTGCTTCGGGTTGAAAGTGTAAATGGACTTAACCCTGATCTGGCAAAAACCCGGAGAAATTTTGGCTCGCTGACACCAACTTTCCCGGACAATCTCATCAATTTAGAAACAACGTCGGAAGACCTATCGACACGCTTAATAAATATGCTAACCCCCATAGGGAGAGGACAAAGAGGCCTTATTGTCTCACCCCCAAAGGCAGGTAAAACGGTACTCCTCAAGAAAATCGCCAATGCCGTCACTGTTAACTATGACGATATTCACCTTATAGTTTGTCTCATCGGCGAAAGACCTGAGGAAGTTACAGATATGAAAAGGTCGGTGAAAGCTGAAGTTATAGGTGCCACTTTCGATGAGCCTGTAGAGAGTCAAACTCGAGTAGCTGAACTGGCTCTGGAAAGAGCTAAAAGACTGGTGGAGATGGGTAAAGATGTGGTTATCCTCCTCGATGGCATCACCCGCCTCACTCGAGCTTATAATCTGGCCATGCCTGCCAGTGGACGAACCTTATCTGGCGGTATTGATTCCCAAGCCCTGCACCCTCCCAAGCGATTCTTCGGTACTGCTCGCAACACAGATGAAGGCGGTAGTTTGACCATCATAGCCACCTGCCTGGTAGATACCGGTAGTCGTATGGATGACCTGATATACGAAGAGTTCAAAGGAACAGGCAATATGGAGCTTCACCTGGAGAGAAAATTAGCCGAGAGGCGGATTTTCCCAGCCATAAATATCATACCCAGCGGCACCAGGAGAGAAGAGCTTTTACTGGATGAAAATACCCTGAAACAAATATGGTTGCTCCGGCGCGTCGCTAACATGATAGCCAGCGATTCCGGTAATTCAATTGAAGCCACATCCAGGGTGCTGGAAAGAATGGCCAAGACAAAGAACAACGCTGAGTTTCTAGCCACCTTATCTAAAGATATGTGATCCCTTCTCCTGCCTTCAGCTACGTTTCCATTTATAAATAAACTAGAGTAGCATCAGTATACTACGTTGACTGCATTCCTCTGCGCTATTGCCTTCAGCCAGGATATAGCTTTATAATTTCCCCATGAGTTCTAAAGAACCTGGCTGGATGTACAGAACAACGCTCAGGATCAAGAAAATCCTGGGCATGAATATCTTCCTGTGTGATAGCTGCAAATGGAACTGGCGGAGTGCTTGCAATCGACCCGAGCGCCCCAATGCCACCTGGTGCCCCGATTACCAGAAAAAAGGAAAATAGTCTTGACTACCTTTCCCAGATAGCTGCCATCCCCTGGCCACCACCGATACACATGGTTTCCAACCCTCTATGTAAATTTCGGTGTACCATATCATATATGATGGTGACTGCTATTCTAGCTCCGGTGCAGCCGATAGGATGCCCCATGGATATGCCGCTGCCATGAGGATTAATCTGATCAAAGCTCCATCCAAGCTCTTTCATGCAACCCAGCGTCTGAGAAGCAAAAGCCTCATTAAGCTCGATAACATCCATATCTTTACTGGCGAACCCTGTTTTCTGGAACACCTTCCTTACCGCAGGAATAGGACCCAACCCCATATAGTTAGGGTCTATCGCACCTGAAGCCCAGGCTCTGAGGGTCGCCATAGGCTCAAGCCCCAATTCTTTAGCTTTCTCTTTTGACATAAGCACTACAGCAGCCCCGGCGTCGTTGATTCCGGAGGAGTTGCCCGCGGTAACAGTGCCATCTTTGCGAAATGCTGGAGACAGCTTGGCCATCTTTTCCATACTGGTATCCATAGGGCGCTCATCAGTATCGAATATGACTGGCGGCGCTTTTCTTTGTGGAATAGAAACAGGAACTATCTCATCTTTAAACAAGCCATCACTTATGGCTGCCCGCGCTCGTTGATGACTCAACAACCCAATTTCATCCTGCTCTTCCCGGGAAAAGCCATATCTATTAGCGATTTCCTCCGCCGTGTTTCCCATGTGATATCCATAGAATATCTCCCACAAACCATCGAATACCATAAGGTCTATCAGTTCACCTTTAGCTTCAACATCCATTCTGTAACCCCAGCGAGCCTTAGGAAGGACATAAGGAGCATGACTCATACATTCTATGCCGCCGGCAATCACAACATCTGCTTCACCCAGCATAATGGCTTCAGCCCCTGAGGTAATAGCTTTAAGTCCTGAGGCACAGATTTTATTCACTGTAAAGGCAGGTGTTTCCTTGGAAATCCCGGCATAAATAGACGCCTGACGGGCTACGTTTTGTCCCTGTCCACCCTGGAGAACACATCCCATGACTACCTCATCAACCTGAACCTCTCGTAAAGAAGAATCCCTATCGTAGTATTTCTTCTCCAGCTCAATCATCCCCTCACCCTTAAGAGCATCAGGAGCATAAGCTAAAAGCTCATCGCCTGGTTTTGGTCTCAAGCCCGCTCTCTTGAGCGCCTCTTTAATTACCACACTACCCAGTTCAACAACTGATTTATCCTTTAAAGAACCTCCAAATGACCCGACAGCCGTCCTGGCACCGCTAACAACAACTACTTCCTTCATTTTGACTCCTCACTCCTTTTAATTTTATTTTTAGCGTTATATTCTGTAACAACCGTGAATTAAAATCAAACTACCTGTTACTGCTGCCTGTGCTCAGTCAATCAAACAGCCAATAGCCTTTAAAATTTACTCTGCACTGGAGCCAAATTTCACATTCTCTACCCCTCCCACAAGGGGGAGAAAGAGTTCTTGAAGCAAAATACCACTGGTTAGTCGCTGGTGTATTAGCACGGTTCTGGTGACTTAAAAAGAAAAAACAGTCAATAAATCCTAAATTGCATATCTTGGATTGATGGGATATTATGAGAACTCACATGAGCAAACTGTAATTATAGCCAGGCGAATCAGGGGGTAAGGTTATGGCTGAAGAATTTCTGGTAGCACAAGACCTCCACAAAAGCTTCAATGAGCATAAGGCTGTCAACGGCGTTTCTTTCACCATCTATAAGGGTGAAATCTTCGGCCTTCTGGGACCCAATGGTGCCGGCAAGACCACAACCATACGCATACTGTCTACGGTTCTGGAACCAGACCGCGGCGATGTCACCATAGGAGGCTATTCCATACGGCATAATGCTGACGAGGTTCGCAATCTCATTGGGGTCTGTCCACAGGAGTTAGCCCTCTACGAAGACCTTTCTGCACTAGACAATATGGTCTTCTTTGGCCGGATGGCGGGGCTAAATGGTAAGGAAGCGCAGGCTCAATCCAGGGCTCACCTGGAGCTGATGGGGCTGGCGGAGAGAGCCAAAGGCAAGATAGCTAAGTTCTCCGGAGGTATGAAGAGGCGCATCAACCTGGCTATTGCCCTCATGGGGCATCCCGAGCTTCTCTTTCTGGATGAGCCAACAGTAGGCATAGACCCGCAGTCGCGGAACAATATCTACGAAACTATTGAAGGTCTACGGGATAAGGGAATGACTATTCTCTACACCACTCATTATATGGAGGAAGCCGACCGTCTCTGCGGCCGCATTGCCATTATTGATGGAGGCCAGATAATCGCCATAGATACGCCTCTGGAACTCAAAAAACAAATTGGCCCACCAGAACAGGTAACCCTGGAGGATGTCTTTTTAAAACTAACCGGCCGAAGCCTCCGCGATTAGCAAGGATATGATTAGAGCCTTAATAGTCGCCTTGCGGGAAGTTCGCACCTACCTACAGGATAAGGCTGACCTGGCTTTCAGTCTGCTCTTACCCATAGCCGTCTTCGCTCTGATGTATGGTGCCCTTGGCGGGCAATCCCTGTTCCACGGCACTGCCCATGTGGTAAATGAAGACCAGGGAGGCACCTTCTCCACTCTCCTTTTAGAGCAGCTTAGCGAGCTGGAGAACCTTGATGTCGAGCTGCTTTCTCCCCAGGAGGCAGATTCCAAGTTAGACAGGTCTGACCTGCTAATGGTCTTCTATATACCACAGGGTTTCTCCGATAAGCTCACCTCTGGAGAGCCGACACAATTGGTCTTTAAACAGAGAGGCAATGGTGGGGATGAGGGGCAGATAGTAGCCAGCCTGGTTCGTGGTGTGGCCGAGGAGATGAACCAGGAATTTCAGGTACAGAGTCAGGTTAAAAATACTCTTGCGGGAAGGGATATTCCACAAGAAAGCATAGAATTTACCACTCAGAAATTCCTGGACCGAGAACGTGAGCATCCCATCGTGGGAGTTAGTGAGGAGATAGTGGGCAGTAGCCCTGACCCGGTCAACCAATTCCTACCCGGTATCGTTACCATGTTTGTCCTCTTTGCTGTAACCCTGAGCGCCAGAGCTATCGTTGAAGAGCGCAGGAAAGGAACCCTGGAGCGGCTGCTCACCACGCGGCTCAGCGTGGGTCAGCTTTTTATGGGCAAGTTTCTAGCTAGTAGCTCCCGCGGCTTCGTGCAAACACTCATTTTATTAGTTCTGGCCTACATGGTCTTTCAGCTTTTCACCCCTCTTTCCTTCGTTGAATGTCTGTTTATCGCCCTTGTTTTCGCTGCTGCCGCCAGTGCCCTGGGACTTGTCATTGCCTCCATCGCCCGTAGTGAAGACGGGGCTACCTGGATTGCCGTCTTCTTCACCATGGTTATGGTCATGCTGGGCGGTACTTTCTTTGAAATCCCTGAAGGCTCGGTGCTGTATACCGCGAGCAGAGCATCTATTAATACCTACGCCAACGACGCCTTTAAGACGATAATAGCCCAGGGAGGCTCCCTGGCTGATGTGGGTTTGGAGCTGGGGGTACTGGCAGGGGTTATCGTAGTCGGGCTCGTTCTCAGCCGAATTCTCTTTAGGGTTATGCCCGGAGGTAGATAGGAAGCTATGGGACAACT
>DAOVDO010000014.1 GCA_030669525.1 Dehalococcoidia bacterium
AATATCGAGGTTTCAACGGGCAAGATAATCCGGGACCATCAGTGTATAAGTTGTTTGAAATGCACGTCGGAAGATGCCTGTCCTCTGGAAGATACGGTAGTAATGACGACAGGAAAGCTGTAAGGAGAAGTTGATGAAAATAAAAAGCTGGCATATGGGCTTAATTGTTTTGATAGTTATCTTTGGCGGAATTGCCGGTACCATGGCGTTTAACCTCTGGAATACTGAGGGCGGTGGGGGCGGCCAGGGTACTGGGGGCAGTAGGGTTCCGGTAACATTTAAGGTAGGCGAGTTTGCCGGGGAATATAACCCTGCCGACATCCGTGGTTCTTACAGCTTCGGGTATATAAGTGAACTGTGGGAGATACCTCTTACCGAACTGGGGACAGCATTTGGCCTGGGAGCTATCGAGAATCTGGCAGACTTCAAGTGTAAGGATCTGGAAGCGGCCTATGCAAATCTGGAGGAAAATGTAGAGATAGGCACCGGTTCCGTGAAGGTATTTGTGGCGCTCTACACCGGCTTGCCGTATACGCTTTCAGGTGATGAATATCTACCAAAATCTGCGGTTGAGCTTCTCAAGGCTAAGGTAACCCTCACGGAAGACCAAGTTGCGTTCTTGGACACACATAGCGTAGACATTAGCGGGCTACAAATTTTAGAACCCAGTACCGTAACTGGAGAAGGTACCCCGATAAAAGGTCACAAATAATCTACAGAACGAATTATCAAAGGTAAGCCCACCTTCAAGGAGGTTTTGGATTGGGGGGTTTGCGAAGAGGAGGTTGAAGCCATTATCGTGGAGCTATATCTATAACCCCTGTTTTTATACTCCGTAATGCTCTATTTAACAACTACGGTCAGGTTGAATGTCCATTCCCCCTTCTCCCCACCTTCCCAGGGTTGACTGTACTCCATTGATATAGTGGTTGTGCCTTCTGTAAGTGCCTTAAAGGTCCACATCCCCTGTCCCGGAGTTCCTGGAGCAGCAGGCTTTTTACCCTTTGCCTCAGGAGACACAAACCTGTAGTCTGTCTGTTCTATCACTGACGTATCGCCAATCGCTGCTGACTCTGACCATTGAAAACCCGTTGACGGGTTGGAACATAAAATTACTTTAAACTCATCTCCTGTATTAACTTCCACTTCTTTGCTGATGTGCTTGGCGCTCATAAATTCATCACAAGAGACTTTCACAGATATTTCCTCGGAAGTTTCATTATCTGATTTTTGTTCACCCTGCTGTCCTTCGGGCTTTCCTGGCCGAATCGTCAGCTTTATAACAGGTTTTACCATAATCTTGCCAGCTCCCGTTACAGTCACCATTCTGTCAGCATCAAAATCAAGAATCATAGTTATATTTTCACCTGCTACAACATCAAAAGGATGTACCAGTTTCAGCTCTTTGCTTGGCACAGTAGCTTCCTGTAACTCCTCGTCTCCTAAAGCTACTTGAATTTCGCCTACAACGAGCCTGACCTGGGTATACTTGCCTTCGGCCACTTCGCTTTCCCCAAGAAATTGCTCAACTCCCTTAACCTGAAGTAAATCAAAAGTAGCTGCGTCATCACTGATATCAATAGTTATCCATTCGCCTTCACCCTGTTGGGTCTGTTGCTTTTCTTGTTCCTGCTCTTGCTCCTGGCTATCATTACTTGATTGTTCTTGCTCTTGTTCCATTTCCTGTTCAGCCGAAGCTCTATGAATTTGCACCTCTTCAATCGTGACCATGATGCTGGTCACTTCGTTGCGGGGTGGAGCATCGGTAACATATACCTGTAGAGTACCGTTAAGAGTACCGTCAGGAGTGCCACTAGGAATACCGTCAGGAGTGCCGTTAGGTGCAGGCGTTAGTTCTGGAACTGCACACGCTACGCCTAGAATAGCCAGTATGCCTAAAATCGTAATTACCAAGTGCAATTTCGGATTGAACAATTTAATCCTCCTCTAAATTAATACCCAAATAATACAACGAAAACGATGCTGAAATGTTTTATCTAATTATGAAACACCAGCAATGGTACGAGAGCTTAGTGAACATTATATCAGAATATGCAGTCGAAAGATTATCTATAAAGAGCGCACTCAACCCTGCTTTTTTGAAAAAACGTACTTCCAGTATTATAATCTTTTTAGAATATAGCATGGGTAGGCATGAATGTTTTACCAGATAATGAAACTGCTATTCCATGCTACACTTCCAGCTGGAAAGAGGGGGAAGGTGATTGAAATACAGAGAGTGGCAGTAATGGCCAGATTTCTGAAGCTCCCAGTTTTCTTGCTGGGGTTAGTGCTCGTAGTTAGCGTATCCACCAGTTGTGGCGGTGTTACTCAAAAACCCACCATTCCTGCACCTCCACAGGAGGCTGAGGCGCCTTCACCAGCACCAACCGAAGAGCCAAAGCCCGCATCAGAGCCCACAACTGTGAATTTAGAGGTCCTTAGCCACAGTTCATATATGAAGTACGGAAGTTATGTGAGCTGGCCTTCTGGCAAGCACTATAAAGGTCACTTTTTCCATATAGTTGGTGAGTTTCGGAATCCTGGCTCACTAAATGTAAGGCTGGATAATGACAAGATAGAGGCTACCTTCTATGACACAGGTGGTTCTGTAATTGAACCCGATTTTATATTGAAAGATAACTTTGCTGAGGAAGAAATACTGGCTCCGGGAGAAAAGTGGCCTTTCAGATTGGTTCTTCTCGATGAGGAAGCCAGCCATCAAGTCGCAAACTATGAATTAGTGGGGAAGGGTCATGAGACAGGTGAGGTGCCACACCGGGCAGAGGTACTCAGCTATGGACTGTTCCAAAATGCCAACCTAAAGCTAATTGGCGAGGTTAGAAATACAGCGGACGAGAATATCCGGGTAAGGGTAATCGCTACGTTCTACGATGAAAAAGGCACAGTGATCGCTGCGGATGGGTTCCTCCCGCTTGTGGTCCTTGCCCCTGGTGAGAAAGCGCCGTTTTGGTTGTTACCAGTTCCCACAGAAGCGCCGGGCAAAGTCGAAGGATGTGAAATAGTCACTATATGGAGCGTATCTGATGTAGCACCCTACAGGGAATTTGAAATCTTAAGCGTTGTTTACCAGGAGGGACCTGAATGGTCATGGAAGCATCATACCATTAAAGGTGAACTCAAGAACTCAGGCAAGCAGATTGTAACCTCAGTCTGGGTATACGCCACCTATTACGATGACAAAGGAAGGGTAATTGACTATAGCCTCTCAGAAGTAGAGCCAGACATGCTTAAACCCGGCGATAAAGGTTCATTCGAGCTTATAGCACCACCACCACCCTGGGAAATGCCAGATTATGCTCTCCTGGTTAAAGGCATGCCGTTGGAGAAAGAGTAATAGCCTAGCTTCGAAACCTATTCCTCCGCAAGTAACAAAACTTCCGATTATTAACTGACCGATTGCTCAATTGACGTTTACTAATATGTAAAAAGGCAGGGAATACAATCCAGATATGTTCTCATTATTGCGGAAGTATTATTCACCTTTTAAAGCAGTAACCTTACCTCAACGAATTCAGTATAACCTCGCTTAGATAGACCACCTTTTTATCCTTACCCGTTTTCCGAACACCGTAGTTCAAGCCAAAAAGGCAGAAAGAGCAAGATGTAACAATGATATTTGTCTTAACTTCATCCAGAAAATTACCCGCTAACTCAATAGAAATTTCTCTAAAGTTACTGATATTCAATGCTCCGCAGCAAGGGCTGAGCTCCCTATTTTTCTCTAGCTCTACTAAATTCACTCCGCACAGGGAAAGGGCTTCTCTAGGCTCATCATAAATATCACCTCCCAGCCTCCCCAGCCCACAGGGGTCATGATAGGTCATTTTTCGGCCATCTCTCTTTAGCTCCCTCCCCTTCAATAGTCTGGGTAATACTTGTGATATGTGAATAACCGCAAAATCCCTCTCTCCTAATAATTCTGGGTACCAGTTCTGGAAACAATGGTAACAACCGGCACAAATAGTAATTATTCTCTTTATGCCTGCCCGTTTTAACCTCTCCACAGTTTTCTCAAAGTGTTCTCGAGCTAAATCCATCCTGCCAATATAGTAGTAGAAATAGCCGCAGCAATCCTCATCCTTTAGCATGGTAAAATTAACACCCAGCTTCCTGAGCAGCATGTATGACGATAAGGCTGCTTGAGGATAGGAAAAAGAACCCACACAACCTATATAAAGCATGGTATCCGACTTATTCAGGGGGAATTCTTCAGGCAACCAATCCCACTTTTTAGCCGGGTCGGCATTAACCGCGTTCCCCAGTCTTTGAATCCCTTCTACTATTTTGTTTGGCCTCTCTAACGGGCCTATTCCTCTTTGCACCAGACGGGTTTGCACACTTCGCATTATACTGGCAATGTTTATCCCTGCGGGACATACAACATCGCACCTCCCACACTTCAGACAGTTATATATTCCGTCTATCTCCTCCAGGCTTAGCTCATCATTTTGAAATATCTTCTTGGCTGTTTGAAGCCTTCCCGTAGGTGAAAAGACCTCCTGCTGAGTTGCTTGGTAGACCTGACAAACATCGCGGCAGTCACCACAATCGATACAAGAATCCATTTGCTCAATCATTTCCTGTTCGCTGATTTCACGGTTCATCGTATTTTCCCCTTAATTTTCCACCTCAGCACCTGAGTTCAATGCCCACCGGGCAGTGGTCGGAACCTGTTACTTCAGGCATGATAAATGCCCTGGTCACAGAGTTCAGCAGGCTTTCATTCACAAAAAGGTAATCAAGCCTCCAGCCAACATTCCGTGCTCTGGCTCCCGTACGTAAATCCCACCATGTATATTGATTTGGCTCTTTATTGAAGTGACGGAACGTATCAATATAGTGGTGAGTTACCAGCTTGTCCATCCAGGCTCTCTCAACAGGCAGGAATCCTGAGGTATTTTCGTTCCCCCTGGGGTTAGCCAAATCTATTTCCTTGTGAGCTGTGTTAAAATCACCGCATATGATGATACGGTCATTTTTATTTTTTATTCGTTCAACGAAATCAAGAGCTAGCTCGTAAAAATTCAGCTTATATTTCAGTCGTTCTTCGTCCCTTTTGCCATTAGGGAAATATACATTTAACAGTATGAAATCGGGGTATTCTAATGTAATAATCCTTCCCTCTACATCAAATCCTTCGCTAGCAAGGTCGTAGTGGGTATCAAGTGGTTTCTCTCTGGTAAAGGTAGCCACCCCACTGTAGCCTTTCTTTTCAGGGTAGTTCCAATATGTGTGATAGCCACGTGGTTGCCTGAGTTCTTCGCTCAACTGTTCAGGGTGTGCTTTCGTTTCCTGAACGCAGAGAACATCAGGGGGCTCTCTATATAACCACTCCAGGGAGCCTCTTCGCTCAACGGCCCTAATTCCATTGACATTCCACGATAGTATTCTCATTATTTTACCCTATCTGCTCACCGGCGTCAGTTCCAGGTGAGATGCTATAGATTTAGTCCATATTGATAATAACAGCTCTATTAGCGATTACAACTACCTTTGCCATCTCTATATGAGATAGGAATTATACCGTCTTATCACCACAATACAAAAACGCTCTTTCATTAGCCTGAACAACACTTATTTCCATGACACACTGTGATGTGATGGCGGGCTACTCCTTTCCTTTACCAGGGCACCCACAGAGTAACCGGTAACAATAGAGGCTGTGATGGTAAATACGGTCAATATAAGTACGTATACCCAACCAAAATATGAAATCATTACAGGCAATAGGAATGGTTTAATAGCCCTGTTACCCAGAAAGATTGCTATAAAGGAGTTACCAGCCCCTTTTTCTCGTAGGTCTCTGAGCAGAGGATACCATGCATAAATTGGACCGGTTGAGATAATCCCTGCCGTTGCTGATAGTATGACACCTTTGATACCAGCGCCTTTACCAAGAAACCTTACAATCTGTGCTGGCTTCAGGAAAAGATTCAAGGCTAGCATAAGGATGAAGACCAAGCCAAGTGGCACGATTATTGTGAGAAAGATGTTACTGCTATTTTTAAGGGCCACGTAAATGTTATCTGGCGAAATCGCAAATAGAATCCCGTAGATAGCTAGCACCGAAACAGGAAAAATCAACAGCCGTATAACACGGCGTCTCGATGTCAAAATCTCAGTGTTATTCTTTTCCAATAAGCTTACCCCATAACAAAATTAAAGATTACTACTATAACAGCGGCCATAACCATAGATAACACAAAGGAAACGGCATTCCTCACCAGCGCAAATTTCTTACCCAGAGCCGCTATCTCAGCCGGCAATTGCACCAGCCCCACAGTCACCCATGCGATGATGAAAGCAGTCACAGCGAACAGGCTGACCCCACTTGTCAGCAACTCTCTCCCGATGATGTAGCTATTAATTGGGTTTCCGGCGATAATGCTACCGAAGCAAGCCCCCCAGCAAGTATCTAAAGCCGGGTTCCCCGAAAAGATGGAGGCCAGTATATCTCTGGGAACGAAGGCATTAAACAGTCCCATGAGTAGCACAACACCTGCCAGGACGGGTAGCATGGTAGCAAACTGCTTGGCAGAAGACCTGACTGCGTGGCTGAGGATAGGCTTATCAATCTTACTCCATCTTGGCCTGTGTTCCAGCTCAACATCTTTATGCTTGCGGAAGTCACCCTGCTTATACCTCTCCACAACCTCGCCCACCCTGCCAGTAAGACCGGAGACAACCTCTATACCATTTGCCGTAAGATGATTATTGATAGACGGGCTGCAGTATCCCGTCAAAACTGCTTTAACATCTTTACTGATGGCAAGGACCACAGCTTGCATGCCGGCACCACGTTGTGCTGAGGCACCAGGGTTTGGCACTGCCTCAGAACCTCCACTGTCCAGGTCAACAATCACCAGGTACTTTGAAGTTCCAAACCTACGTGCTACTTCAGCTTCTAAGTCTGCACTGTCTGTTGAGATTGCAATCTTCATGGTCTCTCCTCCGGAGTGGTTGTGAAAGCTCTTATCATTCTATCAAAAACACCGTTCAGTTACAGGGGCCTATATATGCCCTGGCAAACTAGGTCGAAGTGTCCGGGATAAGAAATAAATTATAAATCCTCCTCAGTAATAACCTCGATACCATTTCTTCTCAGTAGCGCGGTAGTGACACCATTGCCATCGATTAACTTCCCACAGAATGTACCATCGTATACTTGCCCAAAACCACATGATGGGCTTCTGGACTTGCCTATAAATTGGCTAACCTTAAACAGCTTAGCAATCCTCAGTGTTTCTTCTGCCCCCGTAATAAATTCCTGAGTTATATCTTCACCATTTATATTCTTCACTTTGCACCTCTTATCGAGGACATCCTCGCCGGTACCACCTTGAATTTCCTGGGTAGGCCTGGAGGTCTTTAATCCTCCTAGCTGCTCTGGACAAACAGGAATGAGTATCTCATCCCTCAGAAGCCCAATGGCCTTCTCGTTCTTGTATCTATCTGTGCTATCCCAGGTGCATCTAATTCCTAACAGGCAAGCGCTTATAAGCTTCATGGAGATATTCTACCCTTTTGTTCTTGTACCCGAACAAGTAAACGAGTGTTGCTTCATCTTGATCCACTTTCCTTCATCAATTCCAATTAGATTACCGCACCGGCATTTAACTTCATTTCCATCTCGGGTGCTGTAATCCTCTACTATTCGCCCCTTCCAGCAGTGTAATATTATCCCCTTGCCAATCTTGATATATTTAAATATTTTACCCTTACACCTTGCACATTTTATTACTATCATTTCAATTCATGCGTTCTTCATCTTTGATTAGATTGCATTGGATTCCATATCTGATTCTAGCCCTCTTAAGCAAATCAGCTTCAACTCTTCTGGTTCTCACCCTTCATCTGTCCTTTTCTGCCCTCATTGCTTCTATAAAGTTATCATAATCGGGGGCAAAGGGTATAATATTGGCTTTGGAGTGCGGATAGAGATACTTGGTACAGAATCGTTGGGTGTTCGTGGCATGTGTTGTGCTGTGCAGGTAAATGACCGCAAAGTAGTTATTGACCCTGGCGTTGCCCTTGGGTTCAGGCGACACGGCCTCTTGCCACATCCGGTCCAGGTCGCAGCTTCCGAAAGGACCAGGAAGAAAATCCAGAGTGTTTTAATAGATGCCACGGACGTTGTCATTAGCCATTATCATGGAGACCACATTCCCTTAATTGATGCTAATCCCTACCAGCTATCACTGGAACGCGTTGCCGAGTCTCTGAAGTATCCACGGCTGTGGTTGAAGGGGATATCAAAGATTTCAGCTAACCAGGCTTATCGGGCGAGAGCTTTAACTAAAAGGGTTGACCGTAACTTCACGGTTGCTGAAGGATTGGCCGATGGGCCTTTAAGTTTTTCTCTGCCGGTTCCCCACGGGGAGGTGAGCAAGCGTGGAGGCGAGATAATGATGACACGTATTGAAGATGAGGGTGGTGTTTTCGTGCATGCCTCAGATATCCAAATGCTTAATGATGAGGCGATTGAGAGAATAATTCTGTGGCATCCAAATGTGGTGTTTGCATCTGGCCCGCCTATTTATCTGCCTGCCCTTTCTTTTAAAGAACAGGAGAAGGCCCTACATAGGGCCTTGCAATTAGCCAGGGAAGTTGACATATTAATTCTTGACCACCATCTGATGCGCTCCAGAAAGGGGGAGCAGTGGTTAGATTGGGTTTCTTCCCTTAGCGGGCACAAGATTATCTGTGCTGCTGACTTTATGAAGCGCCCACGAAGCTTGCTTGAAGCTGAACGAGTCCTCTGGTATAGAAAGGCTCCTGTTCGCAAAGGCTGGCACGAATCCTATGCTCTGGGTAGAGTGGATGTGCAGGCTTATTTAAAATTGTAATATGTTCAATTTCAAAAATGCGAACTGGTTGCGCAGTTGCTAAACCTCAAATATCAAAACCTTATGCTTCTCGAAGACGGGCCCAAAGCTCATCTCTTTTAGCACCACCGCTTCATAGCTCTACGGCAACGTTAAATGCTTCATGGATGGCGTTTATCAGTTTGTGCATGTTGGGATTTGCGAGCTACATTGGTATAAAATAGGCACGGAGAAGCAGTCAGCAAAGCTGGAGGCGCTCTTTATTTAAATGAGGATAGATGCACGCACCACTATTGCTCTAGGAATATCAATATTTTTGTGGGCTTCCTCATTTGTTGTTATTAGAGCCATTCTTCCGGTCTTCACGCCAGGTCATATTGCTTTAGCTCGTTTTCTTATTGCCTCTATTCTGCTGGTTGTACCCGCTGTGATAACCCATATTAAGTTGCCAGCATTGAAGGATATCCCGATAATCTTTTTGCTGGGATTCTTAGGAATATTTGTATTTCATATAGCGCAGAACTATGGGGAAATCACAGTTACTGCCGGGTCGGCTGCGATGATTATGAGCTCAGTCCCGATATTTACAACCATATTCGCTACACTATTTTTAGGAGAGAAGCTTAGATTATGGGGCTGGCTTAGTATCCTCGTTAGCTTTTTTGGAGTTTACTTAATTGCTCTAGGAGAGAAGGAAGGAATGAAGTTTGATTGGGGTGTAATTCTTCTTCTCCTGGCAGCTATATCAACGTCAGCCTTCTTTGTATTACAAAAATCTTACCTGAAAAAATACGGTGCATTGCACCTGGTCACCTATGCGATTTGGGCTGGGACGTTGCTATTGTTAATTTTTGCTCCTGGTTTGGTCGACGAGATCGTAAATGCTCCAACCGAAGCCACCATTTCCATGATATATTTGGGGGTATTCCCATCTGCAGTTGCCTACTTCACCTGGAGTTATGCCCTGTCAAGAGCACCGGCATCAATAGTGGCAAGCTTCATTTATCTTCAACCGGTACTTGCTATTGTTATCGCCTGGATATGGTTAAATGAAATGCCTGCGTTAATTTCTATGATTGGTGGTGTTAGTTCCATTGGAGGCGTATTCCTGGTTAATAAGTATGGATTGTCGCCAGGTGCCGGCACTTCGCCGAGGGCCAGCGCTAATCGTCGTCAAAGATGAATATCTCTCCGACCTTCGCCCCCATCACCCTGGGTGTTGAGCAGGTGGACATAGCTACAGTGAAAACCTATGCCCAGGACCTGCGGAGCTTGCTTAAAGAGGCTAACTTCACCGATAGGAAAGCTTTCCCGCGCTCACTAATAAAACGAACAGAGGTGAATGAAAAGCAGCTTACAATACCCTATCTTCTCTGCTGATGCCCCCCATATCAAACGGTAATACTTTCGTGGTAGGACGTTACTAAGTCTACTCTCCTACAGAGAATGGGATAAGTGGTACCTCCTTGAACCGTAACTTGAAGGCATGGTCGATAGTGTCCTTCTCGACTATAAACACGAGGCTCAAGGACAGCGGATCTTTTACACTCATAGCTACAAATTCGTATCCTACATTGATGTCCTTTCCTTGGGTTCCGCCACCAGCGGCTGTGATGGTCTCATCTGCCTCTGTGATGACAGCAACCTCAGACGACGATACACGCGTCGCCTCATCTGGATCCAGGTTCTGAAACGTGGCGTCTACGATAAGAAAAGTATAGCCAGACTTGGGGGTGTATTGTCTTGTCCCTGCGGTCAATTTGGTTTCCTCGCGAGCACTCTCGACGGTGACCTGCCAGGAATCCCCGACGACAGGTACCCCAATGCCCGGTGTAGGCGCTGGAGGTGGTGGAGGAGGAGTTGGCTCTGGCTCGGGCGTTGGTGCTGGTGCTGGTGCTGGACTGGGTGTCGGTGCTGGCGTTGGTGTTGGCTGACAGCCTGCCACAAGCGAGAGCACGACAAACAACAGAATCAGGCCAATACTAACTAATGCTTTCATTAATCTTACCATGTACATTTTCATACCTCCTAAAAGCTATAGCGACTAATTACCTAAGCTACAGTCCCATCATATCTCTCATCACTTCTTGCGTGAGTTCCCTATCACATTTTTCGCAAACCCAACCCTGTGCTAAGTGAGTTGCTTTTGCTTTGGTTTCAAGTTTGCCACACCTTACACACTTCACCTTATTAGGCTTATTCTTGGTACTTTTCACAGTCGGCGTTGCTCGAAGTGGTGCTAGCCCAGTCTCCCACCAGTATTTGGCGTCCGCTGCGGCTACGTCTAGGTCCAACCTTCTCAGCTTGGCACCCTGTTTGCACATTAGAATCGCAGTAGACCCACCGATAAATATAACCCTGGGCATCTGCTGGTGTAGAAGATTTAGTTTTGCGTGGG
>DAOVDO010000104.1 GCA_030669525.1 Dehalococcoidia bacterium
ATGACAAATGCTATGACTGTGGCATTAAAGATAAAATCCTCATTGCCCTTCCCAGACTTGACTCTACAGCGGCCCACTTTACTCAGAGGCAGCGAATAAAGGTTTTCGATAACGAAAGCCTGGGAATATTTTTAGCCTCACCATCGCCCCCTCCTCCAGCCAAAAAGGGCGCTCTCAATTGGGAAACGAAGCCTCAATTTCTAGAATCTTTAGCTGCCACTGGCTACAAAGTTGAGGAGAACGCCAGGGTCAAGGGAAGGTCAGGAGCTGAGTATACTTTTAACATTCTAGCTCAGCTAGAAGATGGTTTTATAGCACACAAGGTAGGTATAGATGTAATAACCAGAGATGAAGTAAGCTTACCCCAAGTATACCTATTCGATACCAAAGCCTACGATGCTGGAATTCAGGAGAAGGTTCTTTTGTACTTGGGGGAGCTTGTTCCCGAAGCCAGGCAATTCGCTCAGCAGCAGGGAATAAAGCTCATCAAGATTAAAAGCCACGCTACCGAGGACTTGCTAAGCACAGCACCAGAGGTAAAGCCAGGGAAAAAATCCCTTAGGCGTAGAATTCAGCCTGAAGTGTTGCAGCTAATTCCAGAAGATATGGCAAGAAAATTTAGTGCCATGCCGCTAGCTACTATGAACAGCGTGCTGCAAGTAGCTATAGCAAATCCCGCTGATATCTTCGCCCTAGAAGCTTTGGCATTACAAACCAGAATGAGAATAGAGCCTATAGTTGCCAGTGAAAAGGAAATCTGGGAAGCCATTGACTTTAACTATAAAGGTTTTGGGCAAATCGAGGAACAGGTGTCCCACATCCCTGGCATTGAGGCGCCTGGTGAGAGAAGCCTCATTGAAGCTAGTGAGGATGCTCCGGTAGCCAGTGTTTTACGCCTTATCGTTGATGAGGCAGTTAAGGCTAGAGCTTCCGATATCCATGTCGAGCCAGAAGAAGATAGATTACGAATCCGCTATCGCATTGATGGTGCCCTCCAGGATGTTATGTCCCTGCCCTTAAAAACACATCTCCCCCTCACATCGAGAATAAAGATAATGGCTGATATGAATATCGCTGACCATCTCCGCCCTCAGGATGGGCAATTTTCCACTGAGGCTAAAGGAAGGTTTATAGATGTCCGTGTAGCTACTTCTCCCACTGTCCATGGTGAGATGACCACCCTGCGCCTTCTGGATAAGTCTTTGGCAATTATAGATTTGCCTCAGTTAGGCTTTTCTCCTGAAGCTCTAGCTAAATATGAAGACATGCTCAAGGTCTCCTTCGGCATGATTTTGACCAGCGGTCCTACTGGGGCAGGTAAAACCACCACACTTTACGCCTCAGTAAATAAGCTGGACAAAATATCCCGCAACATCGTCACCATTGAGGATCCGGTGGAATATCGCTTCAAAAATATGAACCAGATTCAGGTCAATCCTAAAGCGGGAGTTACCTTCGCCAACGGATTACGCTCCATATTACGTCTCGACCCCGATGTCATATTAGTGGGTGAAATTCGTGATGCTGAAACAGCCAGAATAGCCATTCAGGCAGCTTTAACGGGACACCTCGTTCTTTCCTCCATCCATGCCAATGATGCCATTGGTGTCACCTTTCGCCTCCTTGATTTGGGCATAGAGCCCTTCCTAGTGTCATCAGCTGTTATTGGTGTGGTGGCTCAACGCATGGTACGCCGCATTTGCTCTGATTGCTGTGCTTATAAAGAAGCTCCCTTAATGGAGCGACTGGCCTATGCCAGGGAAACAGGTGAATCACGAACCGAGTTCCTTTATGGTGAAGGCTGCGAGCTATGTTCCCATACTGGATACCGGGGAAGGACGGGGATCTTCGAAGTCCTGCCCTTAAGCGACAATATAAGGATGCAAATACTGAACCACGCCAGCACTGCTGAGATTCGAAAGCAGACAATTAAGGAGGGAATGGTACCACTAATCAAAGATGGCATGCTCAAAGTGAAGGCAGGTATCACCACCCCCTCGGAAGTCCTGCGCAACGCTTACTTTATAGAGTAAAGGTTGTTATGCAATATTCCTATGTTGCCGGCACCGAAGATAATAGAATAGTTAAAGGCAGGCTTTCTGCAGTTAACGAGGAAGCCGCCGGTGACATACTGTCTGCCAGTGGCTATCGAGTGCTTAGCCTAAAAGAAGCTACGCCGTTTTTACCGGCAACGAAATTAACCACCCGATTTCGCCCCATAAACCCAACCGAAATAATAATGTTTTCCCGGCAACTAGCTTTGCTTCTAGAATCAGGCACTGATGTCGTTACTTCTTTAGAGTTACTAAAGGCTCAAGTAACCAGCCGCACCTTAAAAAAGATAATTGACGAGGTAGTCTCTGATGTTCGAAGTGGTAGCCCTATATCACAGGCTCTAAGTAAGTATCCCCACACCTTTTCCCCCATTTACCATCGACTGGTATCCGTAGGAGAAAAAAGTGGCAATCTGGAAGTGGTATTAAGGCGCGCCGCTAATTATATAGAAAGGGTAGCTACAACTCGAAAAAGCATCAAGAGTGCCTTAGTTTATCCTACCATCGTTTTTATCGTCGCCATCGTAGTCATTGCGGTATTAATAGCCTTCGTTTTCCCTGCCTTCTCTGGTTTTTATGCCTTATTTGGCGTCCAGTTACCAGCACCAACTAAAGCACTTATCGCCATCACTGATTGGCTGCACCACTATGGTCTTTGGCTCCTGGCAGGAATAGTGGCTGCTATAGTTATAGGATATGCCTATACCAAGACTCCGGCGGGTAGATATCAATGGGGCAAATTAGCCCTCAGCCTACCTCGCATCGGACGTATCAACCTCCTTAACGAGCTTTCCAGGTGTTGCCACACTATAGCATTGTTGTATAGCAGCGGTTTGCCCTTGCCTGAAATAATGACCTTAATTATCCAGGGAACCAACAATAAGGCTATGGCAAAAGCATTGACCCAAGTTCAACAAGATATGATTGCTGGCCAAGGCCTATCCCGTCCCATGGCCAAAAACAAGCTTTTCCTGCCCCTTACGGTGCAAATGGCTGCCGTGGGTGAGGAGACCGGCAATCTGGACAAGACATTAACCGCTGTAGCCGAAAGCTATGAAATTGAAGCCGATGATAAAACTAAAGCTATGGTGGCCCTTATTACCCCGGCTATGACCATAATCATCGGCTTGATAGTGGGCTTTATCGCTCTATCTCTGCTTTCAGCTATGTACTCCATCTACGGGCAGGTAGGTTTCTAAGATGGATAAAATAACCAAGGTTTTCAAGGGTAGCTCTAAGGGCGCAGGCGCTATTGAAGCCATAATAGCCTTGGGTATCCTGGGCATAGTTGCCCTTGCCTTCCTTGGCGGTCTATCCACCGCACTCAAAGCCGTCTCTATCGCTGATGAGAGGTCGGTAGCCCAAAGTCTAGCCCAGAGCCAGATGGAGTATGTTAAGAGCCAGAATTATATCAATTATAGTGAGACGGGACATGAAAATTATGACTTAATAACCACTCCTGATAACTATGATTTAAGCCTCTCTGTGGTGCAACTTAACGATGGACTCCAGAAGATAACAGTTATCGCTAAACATAACTATAAGGAAGTGCTTACACTGGAAGACTATAAGGTAGACCGATGAACCCTTTTGTCATTGCGAGCCCTTGGGTTTCTGTCATTCTGAGGGCCCACTTCTTGTCATTCTGAGGGAGAGAAGCGACCGAAGAATCTCGTTCAGGATGGGCTCAATAAAGCAATATCGTAGATAAATGAAAGTGAAAAAAAAATCAATACTAAAGAAATTAAAGAGCAGCCAAAAAGGCTTCACCTTGATTGAACTAATAATAGCTATTGCCTTAACAGGCATCATTGGTGCTGCTGCCACTATGAGCATACATCAAGTGATTACTAGCACTGCCCTGAGTAATAACGAAAACACCGCCATAAACCAGGTGCGAAATGCCAGCTACTGGATTAGCCGTGATGCTCAGATGGCTCAAAGTATAATGGCTGAGAATTTGACTGCACCGAAAATCCTGGTTTTAGACTGGGTCGGTTTGGAGTGGAAGGAGGAGTCCAGTGGAAATGAATGCCATAACATCTATCACGTCGAATACCACTATGATGGTAATGAACTTGAGCGCTACCAGAAGATAACCACCCGTAAATATACCACTACAGGTCAGCTTGTGGAGACGGTTGAAAGCGAAAGCACTATGTTGGTTGCAGAGCACATCACCTCCATATCTATTCCTGACCCTGCACTGAGCGGTGGTAAACTGGTAATAACCATAAAAGCCAAGTGTCGTGAGACTGAGGAGGAGAGAATCTACGAAGTCAAACCCAGACCAAGTGTTTGATACCTGAAGATAGAGGCTCAAAGATGAAGTTGTTAAAGAAAATAATCCAGAGCGAAGGCGGGCAAGCCTTGCCTATAGTCCTGATTTTGCTGGCTTTGGGTGGACTGCTCATT
>DAOVDO010000082.1 GCA_030669525.1 Dehalococcoidia bacterium
CATCATCATTCAAGCCAATTAGAGTGTCCCCATCCTGTCGGATGATGTTGATTTGCTCTCCGGTTGTTTGCCCTGGTTTGGCATAGCTGATAAATGAGGGAAGGTCTATTTGTTCAGGACCGCCGCGTGGTAGAAAGGCCAGCACAAGGGCGAATATCACTACCAGAATTAGCAGGTAGATAAAGCTATTGGGAGTCTGCTTTATTTTCATCCTTTAATTTCCTTCATTATACCAGAAAGGCTATCGATGGAAAAACGACTTATCTATGTCGTTGCAAAGGAGAAATGATTAACAAGCTCTGGTCTCAAAATCTGCGCCTGGATATTGTTGGTTTGACTGGAAGTGATATAATATTAAGAAAGGGGGTTAGGCCTTTCTGAGACCAGAAGATATAGCACACCTGGCTGTAGAGTTTGCTTCTGCGAAGCAGGCGAATGATATTGTGATGCTGGATATGAGAGGTGTGTGTTCATTTGCGGATTATTTTATTATTTGTAGTGGAGATACCAAGCGTCATATTGAAGCTATTTGGCAGAGCATTATCGTTGAAATGAAAAGAAATGGTGTAATATCCCACCATAACGAAGGCACATCGGATTCGGGTTGGCTACTGGTTGATTTTGGTGCAGTCATTATTCACATATTCTCCCCTGCAGAACGGGAATATTACCAATTGGATAAACTCTGGAATAAAGCAATTCCTGTAGTTAGAATCCAATAAATAGTAATCTCAGCAAATCCATCAATCAATATCTCTTTAGTAGTCGCAAATTTCTTCTGTGGTGAAGAAGAGATTGATTTCTGTAGAGGCATTCTCCACTGAGTCAGAGCCGTGTATCAGGTTATGCCTGATGTCAAGGCCAAGGTCACCCCTGATAGTGCCAGGAAGAGATTTGGCAGGGTCAGTTTCGCCCATGGTTTGTCTTATAACACTTATAGCATCTTCTCCCTGAAAGACGCTGGCAATGATGGGGCTGGAGGTAATGAAATCTACCAGTTCATTAAAAAAAGCTTTACCTTTGTGGATAGCATAATGGCGTTGGGCCAGGCTTTTATCCATTTGCAGCATCTTCATAGCAACGATTTTCAACCCTTTTCTTTCAAGGCGGGAGATTATTTCACCTGCCAATCCTCTTTGCAGGGCATCAGGTTTAATAAGCACTAAGCTTCTTTCCATTTTAACCAGGTCTCCTTATTAGTTATTGGATTTTTTTACCCTGTAGAGCAGGGTAATCAAATCCATATCTTCCAGTGAATTAACTACTCTATCAGCTTCTTCGAGGTCTTGTTTAGAATGGGTGTTAGTTATAGCCAGGCATCGCATTCCAGCAACCTTGGCAGCTCTGACACCTAGATGGGAATCCTCGATTACAATGCAGGTTTCGGGTCTGGCTTCTAATTTTTTCGCAGCCAAGAGATATATCTGTGGATTAGGTTTACTTTCAGACACTTCTCTGCCAGAAATAACGCAATTGAAATTTCCCTCTATACCAAGTTCAGTGGTGACTAAAGCTATATTTTCTATGGGTGCTGATGAAACCAGAGCTTGCCTGAAATTCCCCTTCTTAATAGTATTTAATAGCTTTATCACCCCTGGAAACGGTTTGATATTTCCCTTTGCTTTCTCGCGGAAACTTACTTCCTTTTCCAAAGCTATATTGTTAACTTCTTTTTCAGGTAGATCTTTTCCTAAAACAGTACGGATTATGAAATCGTTTCTGGTGCCAAAAAGTCTGGTGAAATCTTTACTGGAAAATGTTACTGCTCTTTTGGCGAATACCTCTTGCCATGCGGCGAAATGAAATAGACCAGAATCAGCAATAACGCCGTCCATATCCCAGAGAACTGTGATTCTTGATTTCTTCCCCAGATAGAATAAAGACTCGATCTCGGCTATAACGGTGTTGTCCTTGAGGGCTAGCACCCCTTTAGTTTCAGCCAGCCTTCTTGTGAGCTTTGTAACCCAGGCGGAAAGTTGGATTGGTTCTCCTATAGGCGCTATATGTCTGAACCTCACCTCGCTTTTGGCAGTAACACCAAACTCGATCCCACAGCAGAGAATAGCATAAGCGGTTATTTCATCAAGAAGGGTATACAGAATGCCACCGTGTGTGACATCCCACCAGCCTTGATGGTACTCGCCGGGGATAAATTCTGCTCTGACCTTTTCTCCATCGTAAATAGGCTTCAACTTCAGCCCTATTGGATTGTCCTGACCACAGGCAAAACAAAGTCTGAAATCCTCAAGGCCATTAATGTCCATTTCAGGAGTTTGCATTTTACCCTCCTTCGTTACAATTTTATTGTACCTGCAAACTATTTGGATTTCCAGATGAAACGAAGAATTTGGTGTACAGATTACACCGTAGTTTCCTCCTGGATATCAGCGTAAATGCCTTTTCGCGGTTTTGTTATATGAGGAGGGCGAAGATATAATGGTTGTAAAGTAGATGGGTCATCTCGCTCCCCTTTTAATAGTCTTTGCCAACCCAATACAGCCAGGGAACTGGTTCGAGTTGACCTTGCAGTTAGTGGTATTATGGCATGTCGGTCTAAAAGCCGTTGTAAGTCACTTGCCATACGAGCTGGTATTTCACCACAGAAAAGCGTCTTTCGGTGTATTCGCTGGCATAGATTATCTAATGTAGTTAAATGCTCTGCTTCCAAACATTGCCATTCGTTATTCTTTTGTTGATAAAGTGCAATGGCGATTTTCTCACGGCCGGCGTTTTGTATAGGGCATACAGGCAAACCGGTATAAGCGAAGGGATAAGCTTCAGCTTCTAAACTACTTATACCAAGCAATGGGATATCCAGAGAAAAGGCTAGCCCCTTGGCTATGCTTATTCCTACCCGCAGTGCGTTAAAACTTCCAGGCCCCTTAGCTACTATAATTGCCTGCATAGAATTTAGCTCTATTTTAGCTTGATGCAACAAGTAATCCAGGTTTGGTAGCAATTCTACAGTGTGGTTTCTCAAGGATTGCCAGTTTAGCTCAGTCAAAATCTCGCCCTTGTGGGATAAAGCGACGCCGGCAGTATTAGAAGAGGTATCTACGGTTAATTCCATGTTTTTTCTTTATTTAGGTTCAATTTTAGCTGTTCCATTAACTTTAAGTAGCGCTGGCCCTCAGGTTTAAGAACAATAGTGCGTTGTGTCTCGCTGCTGGGAATATAGCTTAGTTCAATAAGTAAATTATTACGTGGCAACGCTGGCATTCCTTTATCTGCCCACTCAACTACGCAGACACCGTCGCCATGGAGGTATTCCTCCAATCCCAGGTTGGCAATTTCCTTAATATGGTCAAGGCGATAGAAATCAACATGGAATAAGGGAAGCCTGCCATGATATTCCCTGACTATGACAAAGGATGGGCTGAAGGCGTATTCCTTTACGCCTAAGCCATGTGATATGCCCTGGACAAGACAAGTTTTGCCTGCTCCTAAATCACCTACAAGAAGGTAAATATCTCCCTTTTGAGCTAGCTTACCCAGGTAGCTTCCTAGAAGCTTAGTTTGCTCAGGGCTGTGTGATTTCAATGTTAACAGACTAATCTCTGAAATGTTCCCATCCTCCTTTTTTGCAGGGGATGGTATTTCCCCTGATGTCTAACAGGGTTACCCGGTTAGGTATGGTTTCCTCAACTATGTCACCAATTACAGTCACAGAACAATTTAGGGTACGCTTGACCTTTTCCATAACAGCTTTATTAGCAGTAAAAAGCAACTCGTAGTCCTCTCCTCCATATAGAGCTAACTCAAGATGGTCTGGGACATTAGCCATGACCAGGGGGTGTCCTGGTATTTGTTCTATTGTTTTCCTTGCGCCAACTTTGCTGGCTTTACAAATTTGTTCGAGGTCGGCAATTAATCCATCACTTATGTCTATGGCAGTCTTTACTCCTTGCTCAACCAGAATCTGCCCTTCTATTATTTTAGGCACTGGTTTTAGATGCCCTTGTCTTAATATGTTGGTTGTTTCAGAATCCAGGCCTATTTTACCTTCAAGCATTTTTAGACCGGCTGCTGATAATCCCAGCTGTCCGGTGACAGCTATCTGGTTACCAGGCGTAGCTGTGGAGCGTCGGAGTATCGATTTGCTTTTAGAATAACCCAGAACAGTGATTGTGATGACCAAATTAGGGGCAACAGTGAGGTTGCCTCCAACTATAGCTATCCCAAATTCTTCAGCCAGGCGTGCCATGCTGTTACAGAACTTGGAGACGTCGTCTACTTCGACGTCATCAGGTGCTGCCAGAGAGATCAGGGCATATTGAGGAGTACCACCCATGGCGGCTAGGTCACTTATGTTTATGGCCAGTGCCTTCCAACCAAGTTCCTCCCAGGTAACAGTGTTTAGGTTAAAGTGTATATCTTGAACCAAACTGTCTGTCGTAGCTAACTGAATATGATTATCAGCCTGCCAGGCAGCAGCATCATCGCCAATGCCAATTAAGAGTCTCTTCCACGAGGCCTGCTGAGGGTTTGTAAATTTGTCGATGATGCTATGTATGAGGTCGATTAGGCCGAATTCTCCCAACTCCGATAGCTTCATCTTTGCGATTATAGCATTGCGTTTATCGTAGCTTCAACTTTAATAGTATAGCCCATAAATGCTATAGTCATTATTAAGGAATTTAAGAGATGAAGCAGTCCCCAATAGAACTGGAAGATAGAGGAATACTGTCATTATGCGTTTTGCCATCCTTGGTGATATTCACGCTAATTTAGCCGCTTTCGAAGCTGTGCTCGAAGATATAGAACACAGCGGAGGATTTGATGAAATATGGTGCCTGGGGGATATAGTGGGATATGGTCCTGAGCCTCATGCTTGTATAGAGATTTTACAGCAATACAAGCATATTTGTGTTGCTGGTAATCATGATTGGGCTGCCATCGGTAAAATTGACACCTCGGATTTTAACCCCGATGCTGCCAGGGCCGATGAGTGGACGGCACAGCAACTAAATACCAGGGATGTGAATTATTTGAGAAACCTCCCTGTTAAATTGACACGAGGTGATTTTACTCTGGTTCATGGCAGCCCCCGTCAGCCCATCTGGGAATATCTGTTGTCGGTGGAAGGTGCCCATGATAACTTCGGCTATTTTGATACGAATTTTTGTCTTGTAGGCCATTCCCACGTGCCGCTAATTTTTAAAGATAATGAGAACGATAGCTGTGTTGTGGCGAAAGCCCCTGATTTTTTGAGGTTGGAGGTTGAAAACCAGCGTTTGATTATTAATCCCGGCAGCGTAGGACAGCCGCGTGACGGCGATCCCAGAGCCAGCTATGCGGTCTATGATAGTGATGCTCAAGCGATATACCATTA
>DAOVDO010000005.1 GCA_030669525.1 Dehalococcoidia bacterium
TTCACTCTGTACTTGCCCTACTTCACCTGACGCCTGCTCCACTTCACTCTCATTCCCTTTAAACACACCATCTAAATCAATAGTGCCCACCTCGAAAGTAGGTTGATGCGCTTGTAGTATATGCTTATCCCAACAATATGCATGAACAAATACCCCACAGGAACAACTGAAAACGGCTCTACTACAAAGCAATGGATTCCCACAAACAGCACAATTCATCTAGCTACCTCCATTAAAAAAATTAGCACTCTCGCTGTCGAAGTGCTAATTATATTCCAACAAAGGGATATTTACAAGCTTTCAGGTTAACTTTGTTGACAACTAGCCTTCTTGGTCATTAATATAAGACCGTTTTGATAAGCACAAAAGGCAGCTTCCCTGAAGATTTAGCAACCTTTCAAGATAAAGTAGAGTACCAGTTAAAACGAATTATCGATAGTAAACCACTGCCAGTCTATGATATGTTGCAATTTCATCTAGGTTGGCAGGATATAAAAGGTCACCCCCGCGGTAAATATTTTGGCAAACTCATTCGTCCCTGTCTTTGCCTTCTCAGTTGCCAGGCAGCAGGAGGAAACACGTCCCAAATATTACCTGCTGCAGCATCTCTGGAGTTGATTCACAACTTCTCTCTAATCCACGATGACATTGAAGATGCCAGCTGTGAGCGCCATAACCAACCCACTGTATGGAAATTATGGGGTCAGCCACAAGCTATAAATGCCGGTGATGCTATGTTCACCCTGGCTTACTTGGCTTTGCTTAAACTCAGAGAAAACGGAGTATCTTATGCAAAAATCATGCGTTCTGTTCAGATACTGAGCGAAGCTTGCCTGGAGCTTTGCGAGGGACAATCTATGGATATTGACTATGAAAAGCGCGCAGATGTCAGTTCTGAAGACTACCTTAAAATGATAGCTCAGAAGACAGCAGCACTAATAGCCGCTTCAACCTCTATGGGGGCATACCTCGCTACTGAGGATGAGCGAATATTGAGCTCGTTTTATAAATTTGGTAAAAACCTGGGCATGGCTTATCAAATTCATGACGATATACTGGGTATTTGGGGAGTGGAGGGAAAAACCGGCAAATCTATCAAGAGTGACATCTTACTGAAAAAGAAGACTTTACCTGTAACTTATGGATTAGAAAATAGCACAGGCAAGAATAAGAAGAACCTTGATAAGCTTTACTCCCAGAGTTCAATCGAAGAAGAGGATATAATCAAGGTGGTAGAAATACTCAATAAATCAGGTGCCATGAATTATGCCCAGAAGCTAGAGCAACATTATTATCAACAAGCTTTAGCAGAACTTGATGCCGCCGGCATTGACCCTTTCAGGCAGGCTCCATTAAGGGAGGTAGTACACTTTCTGGTAAGTCGTGATTATTAGGGGTAAAGAACATATGCAGAAAAAAACTATCAGAGACATAGATGTCGAAGGGAAGAAAGTACTGCTGCGGGTTGATTTTAATGTTCCGCTGGATATTAATACCGGTGCTATCAGTGACGATAGCCGCATAAGGGCATCACTACCCACCATCAATTACCTCGTTAAGCACAAAGCCAGGTTAATTCTCTGCTCCCACCTAGGGCGCCCCAAAGGCAAAGTAGTGGAGGAATTACGTATCAAACCAGTGGCTGAACACCTATCATATCTTACGGGCTTACCCATCAGCACAGTACACGATTGTGTAGGCAAAGAAGTGCGAAATAGGGTAAAGGCACTTAAAGAAGGAGATATTCTGTTTTTAGAAAATGTTCGATTCCATCCCGAGGAGGAGACAAATGATCCCCATTTTTCCCAGGAACTAGCTCGCCTGGCCGATATTTACGTTAATGATGCTTTTGGCACTGCCCATAGAGCTCATGCCTCCACCGTGGGCGTAGCCAAATACTTACCTGCAGTGGCTGGTTTCTTAATGGAAACAGAATTAAAAGCTATGGGCCACCTCCTACGTACTCCAGAGCATCCTTTCGCCTGCGTGATAGGTGGCGCCAAGGTAAGCGACAAAATGGGCTTGCTGCAAAACATGCTTAAAAAAGTCGATGCTTTACTTGTCGGAGGTGGCATGGCCGCTACCTTTCTCAAAGCACAGGGGTATGAGACTGGGCATTCTCCAGTAGAAAGGGATAAATTGGAGCTTGCCAAAGAGCTGCTTAGGGAAGCTGAGGACTGGGGTGTGTCACTCCTACTACCAACTGACGCAGTTGTAGCCGAGGAGATTAAAGATGGAGTTCCGACTAAAATAGTGCCTATATCCCAAATACCAGCCAATGCCTATATCATGGATATTGGGCCTCAAACCATTGAGCTTTTCTCTAATGAGCTAAGGAAATGTCATACTATTATGTGGAATGGACCTATGGGAATTTGCGAAATACCTCAATATGCTCAGGGGACAAAAGCTATAGCTGAACTTCTTGCTAACATCAATTCCACTACCATTATCGGTGGCGGCTCCAGTGCCGAGATAGTCCAAGAAATGGGTCTGACTGACAAAATGACTCACGTCTCCACTGGTGGTGGTGCCAGTTTGAGACTTCTAGAAGGTATCACTTTACCCGGCGTGGAAGCCCTATTAGGCAAGAGATAAGGAGCATTTTCCCGAGCGGAGTGAAGAGATCTCACTATTAAATATAAGCAGGAGGCCGTGAAATGCGTGTTCCCATTATTGCTGGCAACTGGAAAATGCATACTACAATGTATGAAGCTGAAAAGCTCGTCCGTGACATGATGGACGTGCTGGATAAAATAGAAGGGGTGGAAAAGGTGCTGTGCCCTCCATTCATCTCTTTAGCTGCAATCGGAAACTTATTAAAGGACTCGTCCATTAAACTCGGCGCTCAAAACATGTATTTTGAGGTAAAAGGATCTTACACCGGTGAGATATCTCCTTTGATGCTCAGGGAGTGGTGCCAATTTGTTATCCTGGGGCATTCCGAGCGACGGTGTTATTTCGCCGAAACTGAAGAGATAATCAATAAGAAAATAAAGTCGGCCCTAGAAAACGACCTTAAGCCTATACTGTGTGTCGGGGAAAGGCTGGAAGAAAATGAAGCTGGGAGAACAGAGGAGATAATTGCCAGACAGCTAAACCGGGATTTAAGCAGCATTGAACCCACATACAATATGGTAATTGCCTATGAGCCAGTATGGGCCATCGGCACAGGCAAGGCGGCTAGCGGTGAACAAGCGGCAGCTACCATAAAGTTCATTCGCTCCATTCTGACCAAGCTATGGGATAAAGACATTGCACAAGATTTACGCATTCTTTACGGTGGTAGCGTTACCAGCAGCAATATTGCCGAGTTCATTTCCCAACCTGATATTGACGGCGCCTTGGTCGGCGGCGCCAGCCTTAAAGTCGAGGAATTCCTGGGCATTGTTAATCAAACGGCAACAATCAAGGGAATATCACCATCATCGGAACGATACAACCCCTAACCCTATGAAATGCCTTATCGCCATTGTTGGTCCCACAGCAGCAGGTAAAAGCGAGCTTGCGCTTCACCTAGCTCAGGGTTTCGCGATGGAGATAGTAAGCGCCGATAGCCGACAGATTTATCGTTACATGGACGTCGGAACTAATAAGCCTACCCCAGCCGAAAGAATCTTAGTTCCACACTACCTCATTGATATAATTAATCCCGACGAAGATTTCAATCAGGCTACCTATCATCAACTGGCTACCAAGACAATCAAGACTATTCAACAAAAAGGGAAATTGCCGTTACTGGTAGGCGGTACTGGTCTATATGTCTGGTCAATATTAGAAGGTTGGAAAATACCACAGGTACCACCTAATCCCGAACTAAGATTTTATTTGGAATCGAGAGCAAAGCAAGAAGGTAGCTATACACTTTATAAAGAACTCCAGCAGGTGGATCCTCCAGCCGCAGTCAAAATCCATCCCTGTAATACACGCCGTATCATAAGAGCTCTCGAGATCTACCGCACATCAGGGCATCCCCCGTCTCATCTGCGGCGTAGGGAGGCACCCAATTTTCCCATCCTCATTATTGGTCTAACTATGGAAAGAAAAGAGTTATATAGTAGAATTGATTGCCGGGTCGATGAAATGATTCGAAAGGGATTGGTTAAGGAAGTGGAAAAACTGATACAGATGGGTTACAGTCTCTCTATGCCCTCCATGTCAAGCATTGGCTATAAGCAAATAGGCCAGTTCCTTCAGGGACAGTTAAATCTAACTACAGCTATAGAGCAGACAAAATATGAGACCCACCGTCTAGCTCGTCATCAATATGCCTGGTTTCATCTAGACGATAAAAGAATATATTGGCTTGATGCCAGTCACTTCCCGATCATGTTGGATAAAGCAGAAAATCTTATAAGGGACTTTACAGCATGAACTTCTCTAAATTACAGGGTGCCGGTAATGATTTTATCCTGGTAGATGCCAGGGAGATGAAACAGGATTGGCATAAGTTGGCTCAATCCATATGCCACCGTCATTTTGGTATAGGAGCTGATGGCCTGATATTAGTACAGAATTCTAATACTGCAGATTTAAAGATGCGCATTTTCAACCCTGATGGCTCTGAGGCTGAGGCCTGTGGCAATGGACTCAGGTGTGTTATAAAGTACGCTATTGAAAAGGGCATTGCTCGTACAACTAATTTAACTATAGAAACCCTATCTGGCATGAGAAAAGCTAAAGCCCATATTTCAGGAAATAAGGTCAGCCTGGTCGATGTAAGCATGGGTAAACCTCAATTTCAACCCGAGCAAATTCCCATTACCTTCACCCAACCCCCTCCTATCAAAAGAGGAGTGGCAGTAAAGAGTGAAGTAGAGCAACCTCAACTGATCTCAGATTATCCCCTGGTGCTAGAAGATAGAGAATTAACCCTGTCCGTTCTGTCTATGGGTAATCCCCACGCCGTGAGCTTTCTATCTGTGCCAGTAAATAGCTTTCCCCTGGCCAAGGTGGGCCCCCAGGTTGAAAGACATCCTATATTCCCACGAAGTACAAATTTCGAGATAGCCAGGATTTTGAATAAAGGAGAGATAGAGGCCCGGGTATGGGAACGTGGAGTAGGCGAAACTCTCGCCTGTGGAAGTGGCGCCTGTGCCATAGCCGTGGCAGCTCAACTGCTCGGTCATATTGATAAAAAGGTTGACATAATACTCCCAGGCGGTACATTAGCCGTGTTCTGGGATAGGGTAGGGGAGGTACTACTTACTGGCCCGGTGGAAGAAGTTTTTTCAGGAGAATATTGCATCTAAAACGAAAGGAGCAGAATGCAATTAGCTAAACGAATTAAAAATTTACCTCCATATCTTTTTGTGGACATAAACAGGAGAATCGCCGAAAAACGGGCCATGGGAGAGGATATTATCAGCTTTGCTATTGGCGACCCCGATATACCCACACCAACTCACATTATCGAAAGTATCTGTCAGGCAGCACATGACCCTGTTAACCATCGCTATCCTGAAACCAATGGCCTGCCTGAGCTTCGGCAGACCATCGCCGAATGGTATGAGCGGCGCTTTGGAGTCACTCTGGATCCAGATAAAGAGGTGCTACCCCTTATCGGCTCCAAGGAGGGAATTGGACATATAGCACTGTGCTTTATCGAACCGGGCGATCTAGCACTGATACCTGACCCAGGATATCCTGTATATTCCATGAGCACTATAATAGCTGGTGGCGAACCTTATTTTATGCCACTGAAAGAGGAAAACAACTTCTTGCCCGATTTCAACACTATACCAGATGAGATAGCCAGTAAAGCAAAACTCATGTGGCTAAACTATCCCAACAATCCTACCGGTGCCACAGCTGACATTGATTTCTTCAAAATGGCGATACAATTTTCCCAAAAGCATAGGCTGGCAGTTTGTCACGATGCTCCTTACACAGAAGTCTATTTTAATGGCTACAAGCCACCCAGCTTTATACAGACACCGGGAGCTAAAGAGGTCGGTGTTGAATTCCATTCTCTGTCTAAAACCTATCACATGACAGGGTGGCGATTAGGCATGGCGGTAGGTAACGCTAACATGATAAACGCATTATTCCGAATCAAATCCAATCTGGATTCAGGCATTCCCCAGGCAATCCAGCAGTCTGCTATTGAAGCCCTGCGTGGCTCCCAGGACCACATTATTGAGCATAATGCCATATTACAACGACGCAGGGATAAACTGGTGGCTGTTCTAGGGAAAATTGGGATTGAAGCCAGAACACCAAAAGCCACTTTCTATATTTGGGCCAGGGTCCCAAAGGGATATACTTCAATAGATTTCACCAAAAAGTTAATTGATGAAATTGGAATTGCCGTTACCCCCGGAATTGGTTATGGAAAAGAGGGAGATGGCTACATCAGATTTTCTTTAACCCTGGCTGATTCTCGCCTGGAAGAAGGAATAAACCGACTATTAGCCTGGCGTGTCTGATAAGGTCACTGCGAGGAGAGTTATTAACAAAGCAATCTCAAATGAACGCAGGAGGGGGATATAAAGCAGAAACTTTACCCCACACAAACCCGGATAGAGCACGCATTCTTGGTAAATGTAGAAAGCAAGACCGCCAACCATAATTGGTCAGCTACTGATTCTTTACAGGAGCTATCTTATCTAGTCAGGACAGCCGGCGCCAATGTGGTAGGCATGTTTACCCAAAAACTGGACAGACCCTCACAAACTCATTATATCGGTAAGGGAAAGATAGACGAGCTGATTAGCCTCAAAGAGCAAACTCAATATACTATAGTAGTTTTTGATGATGAACTATTACCAAGACAGCAAAGGAATCTGGAAGAGATACTGCAGGTCAAGGTTATTGACCGCACAGCCCTCATTTTAGATATATTTGCTAGACAAGCTCGAACCAGGGAAGGTCAGCTTCAAGTTGAGTTAGCTCAGCACCAGTACCTTCTTCCACGGCTTGTAGGTCAGTGGGGTCATCTGGAGCGGCTTGGCGGTGGAATCGGTACCAGAGGACCCGGCGAATCGCAGTTGGAAACAGACCGACGTCTTATCCGCAAGCGCATCAACCGTCTTCAGCATGAAATAGAAGAGGTAAGGCAACATCGAACTCTTTATAGAAAACGTCGAAAGCTAACAGGTATATCAATTGTAGCCCTTGTTGGCTACACCAACACCGGTAAAAGTACTTTGTTCAACGCCCTGAGCAATGCCGGGGTAACCACCGAAGATATGGTCTTTTCCACGCTTGACCCTGTAACCCGTCGTGTGACCTTACCCTACAGTCATCAATTCCTCATTACTGACACAGTTGGATTTATTCACAAACTTCCACCATCAATCGTTGCCGCCTTCAGAGCTACCCTGGAGGAACTTACTGAGGCAGATTTACTGCTACATATGATTGACATAACGCATAAAAATGCTGATAACCATTGCTACACAGTCGAGAAAATACTCAGCGAACTGAATCTCGGAGATAAGCCCAGAATCACAGTGTTCAATAAACTGGACTTGGCCTTGGGCAATGAGATGGAATTGGAAGCCTTAACCACTGTTCCTTGTATTAGGGAGCAAATCGTGCTGCCAAATAAGAATATATCCCTCATCTCTGCCACCAAAGGCTGGGGAGTAGAAACACTATTAAATAAAATAATCTCTCACCTTGTAGATAGCTCAATCGAGGTACTTCCATATAGCCAGCCGGATTGATTGCTTATTGGAAAATTGATGAGCAGAAATATGTCTTTATGCTATAATGAGAATACATAAAGGCAGGAGGCTGATATGGCTAAAGGAACTAGAATTACTGTGGACCTGGGAAGTGAAGACCTTCTTAAATCAGTAAAATTTGCAGCTATTGAACAGGGCAGACCGGTTCGGGAAATCGTCATCGAGGCACTCAAACAATGGCTTGAAGGGAGCAGGGTCTTACGAGATAAAGATCTCCAGACAATGATAAGAACCATAAATAAATTCCGTAGACCCACTGGCCAGGATGGACAATAAAATAATTTACCCTGAAAGGAGGAGAGATGAAAATCCTGCGCTTTGCCTTTAATAGCTCAGTGAAATATGGAGTTCTGGAAAATGATAGCATCAGGGTCATGGTAGGCACACCTTTTAGCTACTTTGAAAGACCTGATAATCCCCTAAGGCTGACAGGAAACAGGTGCAGGCTGGAGGACGTGCGACTCCTTGCCCCCTGTCTCCCCTCAAAAATAGTGGCAGTGGGACTGAATTACAGGAAACATGCTGAGGAAACTAAATTACAAATACCCAGCGTGCCGCTTATCTTCCTGAAACCCTCAACAGCCGTCATAGGACCCGAGGATAAAATAATCCATCCTGAAGTCTCCAAACGCGTGGATTACGAGGGCGAACTGGCTGTAGTCATTGGGGAAAAAATCAGAGCAGTAGATAGAGTAAAAGCCAAGGAATACATACTGGGTTATACTTGTTTTAACGACGTATCCGCCCGAAACGAACAGCAAGAGGATGGTCAATGGACCCGTGCTAAAAGCTATGACACCTTTGCCCCCATAGGTCCATACATAGAGACTGATACCTCGCCCGATGACTTGAAGCTTGAAACCTATCTTAATGGTGAGCTTCGCCAGTCTGCACAAACGAGTGACCTTATCTTTCCTGTAGCTACACTGATAAGTTTTATCTCCAACATAATGACACTTCTGCCTGGCGATATTATAGCTACAGGAACACCCTCAGGTATCGGGCCCATGAAGCCCGGTGATGTAGTAGAGGTAAAAATTGAGAACATAGGCACACTGAGAAACTACGTGGTGGCCCAGAAATGTCCATAGGAGGACGGAAGTAAGTAGGAGGTTACAATTAAGGTGGCAATAGCGGAGATAAATATCATACCCCTGGGGACAGGGACTCCATCGGTTAGCAAACATGTAGCTCGGGTAGTCAAGGTTCTTCAGCGGGAGAAGGATTTAAAGTACGAGATAACCTCAATGGGAACGATTATAGAAGGTGACCTGGATAAGATTTTGGAGATGGTGAAGAAGATGCACGAAGAAGCTTTCAGCAACGAAGTTGCCAGAGTGGTAACCATACTTAAAATCGATGACCGTCGAGATAAGGCATTTAGTATGAGCAGCAAGGTCAATTCGTTGAAAGAAAAATTGGCGGACATCTAAATAATCTGGATTGAGCCAATACTATATGCCCGATATCCTCAGGTTGAACTATTTTATCCACAGTTCTATATCGCCTGAGCAAATCCCCCTCCCAATAAAGAATACTTTTAACGCCTCGTTTTTTATATTCCCAGCAACCCATAACCCCCTTTTTTGCACTTTGCTGAGACATGGTGCTACAATGCAATAAGTATGGTACCTAGCTATTACGCAATCAAAGATAAGATTGCTAAGGATACTACAGTTGTTAATTCTCTTTACCCTGAATTTTGCAACCAGCTAGTATTGGTCCTTGTTTAGTTATCAATCTCTTCATATTAAATGATGATTGTGCTCTTGTGTATTTATACTAAGTACCATCAGGGTTTGACCAAGGAGCATTGACACTAATGCCACCTGTAGACTATATGAGGCGAGCCCTATCCCTCGCTAGATTAGCAATGGGATATGCCAGTCCTAATCCAGCGGTAGGGGCTGTAATTGTCAAGGATGGGTCTGTTGTGGGCAGAGGATACACACAGCCTGCCGGTTCAGACCATGCCGAAGTTATGGCACTTCGGCAAGCCGGAGACAAAGCAAAAGGTTCCATACTGTACGTCACCTTAGAACCTTGCTGCCATTATGGGCGTACCCCACCTTGCACCAGGGCCATAATCAGTGCTGGTATTTCAGAGGTGCATATAGCACTACTCGACTCCAATCCATTGGTTTCAGGAAACGGGGTAAAAGAGCTAAATGAAGCTGGCATAAAGACTTATGTTGGAACATATTGGGGTGAGGCTTACGAAATAAATGAGGCTTATACTAAATTCATCACCACGGGATTACCTTTTGTCACCGCCAAATTTGCCATGAGCCTCGATGGTAAAATTGCCACTAAAACTGGCTGTTCCCAATGGATAAGTAACGAGGAAGCCCGGAAGTATGTCCACGTCCTGCGTCATACTACCGACGCCATTATGGTCGGGGTAAATACTGTTATTGCTGATAACCCCAGGCTTACTACTAGAGGTTGCTGTGGCAAAGGTGGCGAGCCAAGGACTCAACCACTACGTTTAATCGTTGATAGCAATGGAAAAACACCACTGGATGCCCAGCTTTTCAAGCAACCAGGAAAGTCTTTACTAGCTGCAGTCGCACCTTTCGATACAGAAAAGGAAAGAAAATTCGCCCAAATTGGCGTTGAGGTGCTGGAACTACCAGGAGTGGCAGGATTGGTAGACCTGGAAGCGTTATTTAAGGAAGTGGCAAAACGCAACATAGTAACTATCCTGGTGGAAGGAGGTAGTAAACTCCTGGGTTATCTCTTTGACCATAACTTAGTAGATAAGGTGCTCGTCTTTATTGCACCGATTATCATCGGTGGCAAGGAAGCGAAAACTGCAGTAGGTGGGGATGGAGTTGATACCTTAGTTGATGCTCTCTGCCTCAACCAAGTTAACATCAAGAACTTCGGCGATAATATATTAATTAGCGGATACGTCAATAAAAATACACCACAAGAATCACAGATTCCATGGGAGTGACAACATGTTTACCGGTATAATTGAAGAAATTGGCACAGTCAGTGAAACGAGCTCAAATCACTTGCGCATTGAAGCCAGAAAGGTGCTTGAAGGAATGAAGATAAGTGATAGTGTATCTGTTAACGGAGCTTGTCTGACTGTTACCTCCTTAACCAGTTATACCTTCAGTGTTGACATTATGCCTGAGACATTACGCCATACCAACCTTGGTGGACTTCATTATGGCGACAAGGTGAATCTGGAAAGAGCGCTGGCAGCAGGAGAACGCATCGGCGGTCACTTCGTATTGGGTCATATCGACGACACAGGAGAAGTACTAACACTAATCCCCGAAAAAACGTCGTATCTTATGAGGATTACATCTCCTACGAAACTAATGCCTTATATAGCCAATAAGGGATTCATTGCCGTCGATGGTATCAGCCTCACTATTGCGAACCTTGATGATTTTTCCTTTACCGTAGCCTTAGTAACCTATACTATAGAACATACTACCTTAGGCAACAGAAGACCGGGCGATATACTTAATTTAGAGACAGATATCATAGCTAAATACGTAGAACGGCTCAATTACCAAAGCGACCGAGTATTAACCACTGACTTCCTTGAAGAGCATGGATTCGCGGTGAAAGGAACTTAAATGTTGGCCACTATACCAGAGGCAATTGAAGATATAAAAGCAGGTAAGTTTGTCATCATCGTTGATGACGAAACGCGCGAAAACGAAGGCGACCTGGCAATGTCGGCAGATAGAGTTACCCCTGAAGCCATCAATTTTATGGCCAAGTGCGGCAGAGGACTAATCTGTCTTCCTATTATAGGGCAAAGGCTTGATGAATTAGGGATACCATTAATGGTCCAAGATAACACTTCTAAAAACCGTACTGCATTCACGGTATCTATTGAAGCAAAAAACAAAATAAGCACTGGAATTTCCGCCTTTGATAGAGCACAAACCATTCGAACAGTACTCGATCCAGCAAGTAAACCAGCTGATTTAGCCCGTCCCGGGCATATATTTCCCATCCGAGCCAGGGACGGAGGAGTACTGGTGCGAGCAGGTCACACTGAGGCTATTGTTGACCTTACCAGATTGGCTGGATTTTACCCCGCTGGTGTCATATGTGAGATTATGAATGAGGATGGCACTATGGCACGCTTACCTGAACTCGAGATTATGGCATCTAGATATGATCTCAAGATAATAACAATCGCTGATTTAATAGCTTACCGCAGGCGACATGAAAAATTAGTGCAAAAAGTGACAGAAGCCAGACTACCCACCAAGTATGGTGAATTTATAGCCATAGCCTATAAGAGCAGTGTTGATACTGCTGAGCATGTCGCCTTAGTTAGAGGTGATATATCGGGTGATGAACCGGTTTTGGTACGCATTCATAGTGCATGCCTTACTGGAGAGGTCTTCGGCAGCCTGAGATGCGACTGTGGTGACCAGATCAAGCTTGCAATGCAAAGTATAGCCGAAGAAGGTAGAGGAGTTTTTCTTTATATGAGACAAGAGGGTAGGGGAATAGGATTCCATAATAAACTCCGTGCTTATGCTCTGCAAGACCAAGGAATGGATACCGTGGAAGCCAACCTAGCTTTAGGCTTTCCAGCCGATTTGAGAGACTATGGAATTGGCGCCCAAATTTTAGCTGACTTAGGTTTACATAACATTCGCTTGCTCACCAACAATCCTAAGAAGATAGTGGGATTGGAAAGCTATGGAATTAAAATAGTGAAGACTGTGCCCCTGATAACCCCACCTAACCCTTACAATATCCATTATCTGGAGACTAAACAAAAAAAACTGGGACATCTTTTAAATGTAGAGGAGGTAATCGATGGCTAAATACTATGAAGGAATGCTACTGGGGGAGGGTTTAAAATTTGCTATTATTGTTTCCCGATTTAACGAGTTAATAACTACCAGGCTACTTGAAGGGGCGAGAGACGCTCTGTTGCGTCATGGTGTCGATGAAAAGGATATTGACGTTGCTTGGACTCCAGGCTGTCTTGAAATCCCGCTAATAGCTAAGAAATTAGCCCAGAGTGGTGGCTTTAACGCCATTATATGTCTCGGTGCCGTAATTCGCGGCGGTACACCACACTTCGAATATGTGGCCTCTGAGGTAAACAGGGGAATTGGCAAGATAGCATTAGATACCGGTTTACCAGTAATACAGGGCATAATCACAGCCGATACTCTAGAGCAAGCTATCCAGAGAGCCGGAACTAAAGAGGGCAATAGAGGCTTCGCTGCCGCAGTAAGTGCTATTGAAATGGCAAATTTAATTAAAGCTATTCAGTGACCTTATAAACTGTGTCGCCATGCCTTACCCTATCAGGAACTTTTATACCGATAACGTCACCAGCTTTGCACTCAGCCATGTTAACGCGGTCAATCTGCATTGACTCCACAGTAAGCTCCATGTCCGTGGTGCTGCCATGTATGTGGATTTTGTCACCCACCCTCAGTACTCCACTTAGCACCACACCAGCTACTACAGGCTTGGCAAAGAAATCTGTCACCTTACCGATTCCTACTTCTGGCATTTCCAGACACCTCCTTCCCTACAGTTTTTACAATTGATATATGACTTCTATATAATTATTATATATCACCATGTAAAGCCCTGTATATGCCAGGAAAAACAGCTAAACATATAACAGATAGTATAAAGTAAAACTAATTGGAGGTAATAGACTATGGTTGAAAAAAGAGCAGAGCGACCATATAACTGGGAGGAAGTATTTTCTTTTGATCGTTTGAAGAGAGCTATCACAGCTAGAGCTCTGGACCAAATTGAAGGTTTATGGGAGGGGGGAGAGCCCATAAGCCCCGAACAGATTAGTGAAGTGATTAACAGTGAATGGCGGAAAGTCAAGGAAGCGGTACGTTCATCACCAGCAGCAAAGGAGGCTTTCCGAAAATATCTGGAGCATACTATCTCTGAGGAGACAGATAAGCTAATACAAGAAAATAAAGCTGAACTGGAGTCTTTAGGAGTGGTTGAGAGGAGTTTATAAATTGTCTTCAAAGGACAGAGCAAATCCAGTTGGTCACGTTAATGCTGAGCCGACCCTGGAACAATTGCAAAGACGTTTTAACATGCTGGATGAAAGACTGGATAATATGGACTCAATACTCACATCGCTTGTGGAAAGGGTTATGCATCAGCCTCTATCACTGGAAGTCTCGTGCCCTAAGTGCGGTCAAGCCATACAAATCAACATAACTGGCAATGTAAGGCTCAAATCTTAGATAAAACCAGTAGCGATAATATTTACTTTATTTTCACTGCCGTCCCATAGGCTACCATCTCGGCAGCCCCGGACATAACCATTGAGGTCACAAGCCTGGCACCTACTATAGCATTGGCTCCCATCTTCTCAGCTTGCTCAATCATCCGCTGCAAAGCTTCTTCCCTGGCTCGTGCTAGCATCACAGTGTAATCCGTAATTTCCCCTCCAACCACATTTCGCAGGCTAGCCATAATATCACGCCCAACATGCCTGGCTCTAATGGTACTCCCTCTAACCAAACCCAGGGTTTCTATTATCCTTTTACCCTCTATTTGCTC
>DAOVDO010000048.1 GCA_030669525.1 Dehalococcoidia bacterium
TAGCAAAGTGTTTTTTGTCTTCCACCATCTCCTTTACTATTCCCTCTACTTCTCTATCAGTAGCATCCTCAAGCCCATACATGGCCTTATCCAGGCAGGCGATAACCCGTGAGCCAACCTTATCTGCCTCTATGGGCATATCAGTCCTGATGCATTGCTCATCTGTCATTATCACATCGGCAATTCCTGTTCTAACAAAGAAGAGCTGTCTGGATAGAGGACCTACAATTTTGGCTCTGTCGGAATACCTGGTAGTTTCCAGTGCAGTGCAGCAGACACCAGCTACCTCAATCTTGTCATAGAGGTCATGCTCACGCAGGTAGTCAATAACGGTGCATGAAGTAGCGGGATTATGTCCGACCAACAAGATCACCGGCTTGGATTTATCCACCGACCCCCAACCCATCTCTATCATGGGCGTATCGGCGACGGAAGTGGGGAAATTAAATCCCACGATCTGGGCGATATCAGCTACCTCCATACCAACATGATCCAGCATGCTGGCGTGCAGGGCTTTCGATTCATAGTCAAGAGAACTTCCTTCTTGCCCAGTATGGGTGGAGTCAAGGAGGTTTGTGATTTCCTTATAGACGTACTCTATGGCTTTCTTAAGGTCGCCCAAGGTCTCCGGTTTTAACCCTGTAACCGTTCTTATATTTGGCGCTTCAAGTTCAATAAACGTGCCCAGATCAATCTTTTTATCGTAACCGTGCTTCTCTATCAGGTGTTCCAGGATGTGTCCGGCATGAGCAGCATGAGCGGAACATCCCATCAGACAAGCCAGAAGTATAAGACGTGCCTGCTGAGGGGCTATATCGAGTCCGCAGGCTCCCCTTCTTCCTTGACTGAGGTCGCATTTACCATACGTGCAAAGGCAGCACACGTCACAGAAAGGAGCATACCAGGGCTTATAGGTTTTCATGAGTCTCATGTCCCAGGACCTGAGGTCAGGGATTTTGGGCATCGGAGTGGGCCCTACTGGCTCCCAGGGGATCTCTGCTTTTATGAGTTGTCTTATCTCCTCCTGCTCTTTTGTTAACGCTTTGTGTTCTGCCATATCTCACCCCCAATCGTTTCTTTTACTAATTTTAAGCTTTCCGGATGTCTCAAGACGAGTATGTTTGCCCCTGCTAGAAGAAGGGAAATGGCTGTTATCCCCTCCCATAATAATGCTTGCTCCTTACTCTCCTTCGCTTGCTTGGTCTTCCAGCATTCATACCCCAGGTTAGCAATGATAGGCATCTGTGTCATACTATCCTTAACAATCAATCCAAGTTGCTTCACTCTTTCCATCAGTGTGTAACTATATTCTATACCATAGCCCAATGCTGAGGATAATGAGTCTATCACAATCCTGTCTGCAGGAAAGAACTTGCAAAGTTTAATATTTAACTCCTTCAGCAAATTAATGTCCAGGGGAGTTTGAGCAATAGCCCCGTGTCCGTATTTTAGAATAGCCTGTCCCACCACTTCGTAGTTTTCCTTAAGCACCGGACCTATGAGGAGGTTCATTCCATCACACACCTCAGCAACCTTAGGGAGAACTTCGGCATCTTTGTTATCATCCCCGGATCCGTAGACAATGAGGGGGACCTTAATTGCCTCTGCTACCTTTTTTGTCAGTAGTGCTGCCTCATCAGCGGGGCTGTCCTTTATCGCCGGGTCAGTGCTGGCAAGGCGAAGGCAAACAGCATTTACATTGAAATCCTCACATTTCCTGGCCCATTTAACCGGGTCTGAAATCACATCTTTAAAGGGCTCCACCAGGAACTCCGGCCAGTCTTCCATCTCCATGTCCCAAACCTCCAGGGCGAAGCTCGGTGGATTGGGGAGAGAACCTTCATCAAAAAAATGGAGGGGAAGTATATTCTCTCCTCCTATTTTTAGAGCTTTATCTCCTTTGCCAATCGTTAATTCCCTTACTACTCCAGAATATGACTCAATTGGTGCCTTGTACTCCATCAGTTACCTCCTTGGGTTTCAAAGGTTTTCTATCAACTTTTCCTGTCATCCTGAGCAAAATAAGAAATATAACACTTTCGATATTGCTTGGTACAGGGGGGGTATGCGTTAAGCCTCAAGCCAGGCATCGGAATAGAGAGTCTCTCCCATAAGAACCTTAACTGTCTTTACATAATCAATTTCCTGCTGTGAGAGAGAGACGAGGTCTATATCCTCTCCGTCCATGGCTCTATGGATAAGGTCGGTGATACCTGTCATCTCGCCTTTACATATGCTGATAAATTCCTTATCCAGTGGGTCAGCAATAGCGGAATAAAGCCCACTCCTTTCCAGCATCACCATGTAGGTGCGGTTGAGGATTGGCCTGAGTTCATCTGGTACACCGTTTGAGATGTTGGAAAGCCCTACAGTTGATTTTACACCGGGTAACACATCCTGAAGTATCTGGATAAATTCCAGATTGGCCACACTAAATCTCTGCCCTTCACCAGCAGTGCTTACCGGCAAGATAATGGGGTCAACCCAGATATCTTCGTTGGGGATACCAAGCTCATTAGCATAGGCTACCGTGTCCATAATGCTTTCTGCCTTGGAATCGATATCTGGAGGCATACCTTTATCTGTTATCACTGAAATCACAACATCGCAGTTATATTTTTTGGCTAATGGGAGCATTTGCTCCTTTGAATTCACCTTCCCCGAAGCGGAGTTGAGCAAAGGTCTTTTCTGACAAATCTTAAGACCCGCCTCCATAGCCACTGGATTCATGGTATCGAGGGACAAAGGCAAATCAACAACCTCTTGCACCGTATTGACCACCCATTGCATGATTTCCTCAGGGTCTTTCCTTAGTGGGCCAAGGTTCAAATCTATATAATCAGCCCCAGCAGCAACCTGAGCTCTGGCCAGATCCTGAATTACCTTAGCATCTCTCTCTTTTATCGCTGTGGAAACTGCTCTTGCTATTACATGTATATTTTCACCTATGATAATCATATCTCTACTCCTTTAGTATCCTTAAACACCAAAGCGCCGGTGGGGCAAACGGTAACACATTCGCCGCAGCCCAGACAAATTGATTTACCGATGGGCTCATTACTAAAAGTTGTGACCATTCTTTGGAAACCGCGGTAAGCGAAGCCGATGGCTCCTATGCCCAGCTTTTCCTGGCATACCCAGACACATTTGCCACAAAGAACGCACTTATTGGGGTCATATATAAATACGGGGCTACTGGAATCTACAGGTAGAGCGGGCAATAATTTTCTGAATCTCTTTGTAGTGAGTTTAATGCCAAGATGCTTGGCGATAATCTGTAGCTCGCAAGAGCCGTTTCTGGAGCAATCGGCGCAATTTACTGGATGGTTGGAAAGAATCAACTCAAGGGCAGTGCGAGCCAGTTTTAAGGCTCTTGGTCCCTTAGTATTTATTGCCAGTCCCTCTCTCACTGGCTCAGTGCAGGCGGTAACCGGCATATTCTTACCTTCTACCTCCACGAAACAGAGTCTGCAAGCAGCCGTAGGCTCGCTCCTTTCCCGTATGGCACAAAGGTTGGGGATATAAATGCCATTATCCAGAGCCACCCATAAAATTTTCTCCCCCTCGCTGGCTTTTATTTCTTTGCCGTCGATGATTACAGTAACGTTCTTCATTTCTAGCAACTAAACTATTATCGCCAAATCTGTGTGGTAATAATCAGTGGTGCATGCCGGCATCTAACAAAATGACTGAAGCTCTAAACGCACACATTTACGCTGCTCTGTATAGTGTTGGTTCAATGAGCCGGGCAGCTATGTCTTCCACCTCGCTCATAACCTTTTGGCTGGAATTGGAGAGGGGAAAACCGACGAGGTCAGCCTCTGTTATGGCCTGGTCATAATGAATAAAGCCGAGGAACTCAAAGCCAGGCATATTGGAAACCAGGGCATCTCTATCTTTATCACTTCGAATCTTGTTGCCCACGACTCCGATATTTTGCAGACCTATGTCTTTTGCCAGGTTACTTACCCTGCAAGCTGTTTCAATGCTCCTTTTGCTTGGTTCCACCACTATAATTAACTTATCTACTGCCTTGGCTGTCCCTCGCCCTAGATGCTCCACCCCAGCTTCCATATCCATAATAACAACTTCATCCCTCTCCAATAGCAAATGGGTAACCAGGGCTTCCAGTAAGGCGTTTTCGGGACAATAGCAGCCACTGCCACCTTTCTTTAACCGACCCATTACCATTAACTTAATCCCATCATGCACTATACTATATTTCTCCGGTATGTCATCGACTCTGGGGTTCACCTTAAAATAAGTTGCTACCTCGCCAGGACGGGCACCGGTCCTTTCTTCAATCAATTCAGCCATCTCAGATATGGGGACTATGTTTTCACACTCATGAAAGCCGAGCGTAGCTGCCATGTTGGCATTCGGATCAGCATCAATCGCCAGGACGGAGTAACCGGATCGGGCAAATACGGTCGAAAGGAATGATGCTAACATGGTCTTACCCACACCACCTTTGCCACTGATAGCAATTTTCATTCTGAACACGGCATTATATGCCAGATTAGTGAAGGAAATCCAGTACTGTGACTGGGGGTCTTAAGTTTTTCCAACGGCTATGTAATAATAGACGCTGGATTTCATAAAGTAACCATGTAGGTTAGTTCATCAAGTATGAATAAACGTGCTCTGGCTGTTTTCATTGCTTGTTTCTGTACAATATTCATGGCGTATGCTATCAGATATAGCTACGGTGTGCTTCTGCCTGAGATGCTCCCTTTCCTGGCAATATCAAAGACTGAGGCAGGAGTGATTTATGCCTCGTATTTCATAGCTTACACCATTGTCTCTCCTGTACTGGGTTTTTTGGCAGATAGATATGATGTGCGGTTTCTCCTCACGTTATTTACGGTTTTACTTGGAGCTGGGACATTCCTGATGGCTTATTCCTCGTCAACCGTTCAGGCCAGTCTGTTCTTCACCCTGGCTGGTATTGGTTCTGCGGCTTGCTGGGTTCCTGTCATGGCACTGGCACAACGGTGGGCCGGTGACAGGCGACGGGGTATGACACTGGCTTTTATTGATGTTGGAAGCTCACTTGGTGTTGTGTGGACTGGCTCAGCAGTGCCGCTGATAGTAATGGCATATAGCTGGAGGATGGGATGGATGAGTTTGGGAATTATGGCGTTCTTACTGGCAATAATAAACTTCTCGATGGTGAGGAATCCACCGGTGGAGAAGTCAGACCTCCACAACATAAATCTTGAGCAACGTACTCGTGAGCCAATTAGCACTATATATAAGAGACTCCTGCGTGATACCAGGTTCTGGCTTATTGGATTTGCTTATATGCTTACGGGTTTTTCTATAATTATACCTTTTACATTCTTGAGCACTTATGCTGTGCAGGAGTTGGCATTACCCTATGAGGCTGCCACCAGGTTGATAACCGTGATAGGCATTGCAGCGATGGTTGGAAAGCTTGTGTTGGGTCCTCTATCTGATAAGGTGGGAAGAATTAGGATAATGATGTTGTGCGCTGTACTGATAGGTGCGGGTAGTTTGGGAATGGCATACAGCCGTGGCTCAATATTAATTTTAGTCACGACTATCTTCGGTCTTGGGTATGGAGCTGTTTGGTCCATGTATGCTGCTTCTGCCTCAGACTATTTCTCCAGGGAGTATGCTGGGAGCATTGTTGGATTATGGACGGTTTACCTGGGCATTGGCTCAATACTCGCTCCCATAATTGCAGGCTGGATAGCGGATACAACCAGCACGCTTGCCTGGTCATTTGTCCTGGCTATGGCAGGCGCGGTGATATCACTGATTCTGCTATTACTGGTGCGGAGACTGGCTCCCGGTGGCGCTACCGGAAATTAGCCTCCGTATTCCCTTTTTTAATGACCTTATTCGTTACCTCGTCCAGAATTTGCCAGATGTTATCCATCCAATCGAGATGTTCGGGTTTCATCAAGCATGAACGCAGGCAGGTAACATACTCCTGGTCCAGTATGACATCGTTCCAGGATTCATCCAGCAATTTGGTTGGATAGTTGAAAATGGCGAGATGTAGATTGCGTGAAGCGGCAACCTTAAAAACCTCTCGTGAAAGCCGGGAAATTAGACTTGCTCGTTCAGCTCTGGGTGCCCAGACGACAATATCAAGTTCTGGCTTGAGAATCGGCTTGAATCGGGAATCGTGTGATAGTTTTTGGTGCAGTAAAAGCGCTGCCTTCCGTGATTTTGACAAACCAGTGGCAAATTCTCCACCTTGCACCATGGGTAACAGCTTCTGCGTTGCCCAGAGAGCTACGGCAGATGCTCCAGGCCTGGAACATTCCAGACTTATTTCTCCGAGGTGCAGCTCCGAAGAACTGAAATAGGTGTACGGGGAATCGTGCTTGTATAGTCTGCCAACGCTGGGGTCATTGAAAAGGATACAGCCACAGCCATAGGGTTGCAGCCCATGCTTATGGGGGTCAATTACGATAGAGTCTACATGAGTAAGACAGTTATACGCTTTTCTTGTGGAACTGCTTAGATTATCGGTAAGTATAAAATAGCCTCCGTATGCAGCGTCTGCATGCAGGCGAAAGCCATATTTCGCTTTTAACTCAAGTATTTCTGGAAGTGGGTCCATGGAGCCAGTCCCTGTCGTACCTATTGTTGCCACAACGGTACCGACATTGCCTGTTTTGAGGGCTTCTTTTAGAGCGTCAAGGCTCATTCGAGCCTGGCTATCGCATACGATGGTCTGGAAACTCAATCCCAAGACCTCTGATATTCTCTGGTGGGTATAATGGGCTTGTTCTGAAGCGATAATTGTCGTGCCGGGCTTGAGCTGTCCAGAGACCCACAATGCTTCCAGGTTGGCCATCGTCCCGCCACCACAGAGGTGTCCCAGGGAATTACTCCATCCGAATAATCTGGCAATTTCAGCAACGGCTTCTTTTTCCATAAGGGAACTCGCACGACCGCCGTCCAGCGCGTGATTATTGGGATTAATCCATAGCGAGAGCATGTAGGCAAGACGAGCTATGGGATGAGGTGGCTTGAGCATTTGACCGGCATAGTAAGGATGGAAGTATGGATAGTTGTCCTGTAACCTCTCAGCAACATCTAGCAGGACATTCCTTAATGCCTGGGTGTCATAATCGGAGTCAATTGCAGGCAAGTCTGGAAATCCGTTTTCCAGCCGCTCCAGGGCTTCTGCCAGTAATTTAAGACTCTGGGACTCAAGCTTCATAAATATCTCACGAGCGTTGATATAACTAGCAGGCTGGCAATACCTGAGGAAAAGTATACCAGC
>DAOVDO010000021.1 GCA_030669525.1 Dehalococcoidia bacterium
TCGCTCATAATCGCTCGGGGCATCTATATCTACATTAATGTCTTTTGAATCAACCGGTATCTCAAGAATATCGTCACGGTGCTTTTCAATTATCCCTCTGCCACCCACATCACCCGTTAGTTTTAACAAAGCACTTTTATATTTAATGGAAAAAATGACTGGATGCCCTCTATTACCTTGATATGTGGGAATAATGATACCCTTATTATGCAGTCGAAACTCTTCTATCAGTTTATCGATGATCTTGCTACTTATGCCTGGTTGGTCAGCCAGGGCAATCATAACCGCCTTAGCGTTGTTATCAATTAGATTTAAACCCGCTATTATAGAGGTACTCATCCCCTGCTGATAGTGTGGGTTTACCGCAATCTTAAGTGGTTTCCTGCCTATCTTTGTTACAAGTTCTTCTGCCCTATAGCCTAACACCACAATAATCTCAGCTACCCTGGAGTTGAGCAGGTTATCAACAGTTTGCTCTATGATGGTGCTGGTGCCAAAGGGCAGCAGCAGTTTTTGTCTGCCCATGCGTTTTGATTCGCCAGCAGCCAGAAGCAAAGCTGAAATGAAAATAGCGCTGTCCTCCATCAATTTTAACCATACGTTCTTATATTTAGTTAAGGGGCATACGCCTGATCATTGGGCTTATGGACAGGAATGGCGTACCTTTATTATTTCGGCCAGGATACTGATGGCTATCTCCGGAGGTGTTTTGGACTGGATTGCCAAACCAATGGGGGTATGGACGTTGTTGAGTAGTTGCTCAGGTATCCCTCTATCCAGCAAATGTGCAAATACGGTCTCAATCTTTGCCTTACTGCCGAGCATTCCAATATATCTGGCTGGCGTCTTTACAGCCATCTCCAGCACCAGTTCATCGTACTGCGGCCTTCGGGTAATAATCACAAGATAGCTCGTCTCATCTATCCTTAGCCTTGAAAATGCTGTCTTGAAATCTTCAGCAATGACGTCATTTATCTTCGGGAACCTGTTCGGATTGGCGAATTCAGGGCGGTCGTCAATCACGGTGATTCTGAAATCCAGCATCCGGGCAATTTCTACCAGGAAAATTGAGATATGCCCACCACCAAAAATGTACAGGGCAGGTGAAGGGATAATTGGCTCTATAAATACCTCAACTTCCCCACCACAGACCATATCTATCCCTTGCCCGTCCAGGTTTAGGCGCAATCTGTCCGGGTTACCACTTTTTATTACCTCCAGTGCTTTTTGGCAGACTCTGGCTTCCCACTCGCCACCCCCCAATGTGCCAATAGTATCGCCACTGGCCTTAACCAGCATTTTGTATGCTTCCCTTGTAGGAGCAGGACTGACGCAAGAAATAACGGTGGCCAGGGCTGCGCTCTCTCCCTCGGCTTGTATCCTGGCTATTTCTTCATAAATATTGGCCATTACAACCTCAACAATTGATAGTTAAGAAGCAGAGCCATAATGCATCAGTATACCTTCCAGGACCCCTCCGGCAATCGCCCTGATTTTGCCTCTTATCTGAAAACATACTTCTTTGTTGCCTGAAGGGTCAACCTCGCCTAATTTTGTCCCGTTCTCAACCTCTATACCACTGCGCAATAAAGCCCGGATAACGCCGCCAACTTCAGTCGTAACTGCCTGTGCTCCTACTGAAGCAACCAACTCGCCTGCGGTGACAACATCCCCTATCTGTTTATCGGTGAGGAAAAGACCCTGTGTGGGAGCATAAAGCACTCTCTCAAAAGTCAGTCCGCCTACCGGGATAGGTATGCCCGTATCTTTTTCTGCCTCTCCTTCAAGGATTACTCTTCCCAGGTTTTCACTCCAGTTTGTTTCCACCACTAAATGAACATCCCTGCCAATATGAAAACCAGGCCCCAGTCCAATTACCAGGGGGGCATCGGTGATACTCGTACCCAAATTCCGTTTTGCCATTATAGCATCTACCAGGACGCCGGGATGTAATATATCTTTAATAGAAGCCTCGGGGTCAACTATGAGCGGGAGTTCCCGTTCCTCCCAGGCTTTCAAGATTTCCTCCCTGGAAGTAACAAGCCTGGCTACCACTCCTTCAACTTCCCTCTCACCGTCATATATGGCTTCGCAGAAAGCAACCCCTCGACTGACCGCCTTAGGCTGGGTTATCTCAGTCAGGCAAACTGGAAAATGGGAGCGAAACAGCCGATGGGCTACCCCGCTGGCAACCTCCCCGGCACCCTTGATGAGAACTACAGGTTGCGTTTTCATCCCACTAGCAGCTACCTCTAGAATGTAAATCGCTACTCATTCCCAAATAAAGGTTTTCGGGCAGCCTCTAGACCCCTCTTAGATGCACTAGCGGACTAAAACTGCGGTTTTTCCCTCATAGCAGCCATGACCCTGCCAGGGGTGGCCGGGACTTCAAACAGTCTAGCCCCGCACGCATTATATATTGCATTTAGAACAGCACTTGCTCCCCCTATCACAACACCTTCTCCAACACCACAGCCACCGTAAGTACCGTCCTCTCGGTAAGTTTGGTTAAAAAGGCACTCTGTTTGAGGCGAATTTCCAAAGTTGGGTATGCCGCCTTTCAGCAGAGTGTCAGTCTCGCCAGGCTCGAAGTCCTCCCATAAAGCGAACCCGGCAGCCATGTTTATACCTCCTTCAGCCTGCCCCTCGACAGCCAACGGATTGTGGATAACGCCAACGTCAACAACTGATGTCATTTTCAATACCCTAACCTTACCGGTGGCTATTTCAACTTCCACTTCTGCCATCTGTAAATTGTATTGGATCGTTTCGTAAGGCATACCCTGACCGTTCCTATCCATTGGAACCACCTTGGTACAAACCTTTTCCCCCTCATATCTAAGTGGTAGATTCTTACTAACCATATCCTCGTAGGTCTTGCAGTTGTTATCTTCCATAGCCTTCTTAAGGGCTTCACAGGCTAGCCGTATGGCATTGCCGGTGAGTGTTGTCTGCCGGCTTGCTAACGAAGGACCACTGTTTGGACATAGGGTGGAATCCCTGCTGACCGTTCGAATTTTTTCAGGAGGTAGGGTTAAAGCTTTGGAGGCTATAGTTAACATACCTATGTCGCCACCCTCGCCGGGGTTAGCCCAGGTGGCATAAACGGTAACTCCATTGTCAGGATTTAACTCAACCCAAGCTACAGAACGGTCTTGGAATCCGTCTATGTTACATCCGTAGATTCCAGCACCGATGCCAATACCTCTTTTTTTCTCAACCGTTGACTCTTTTCTGGCCTTAGCTATCGCTGACTGGTAAAGAGGGCGCAATTTTACCAGCATTGCCGGATAGGGATAGCAATCGAGCTTGGCTCCCCAATGAGCGATATCATCTTCTCCCCAGGCATTCTGATATCTGAACTCCAAAGGATCCATGCCCAGCTTTTCAGCCATCATGTCAATGAGTATCTCAGTTACCGTTGATGTTTGCAATCCGCCCAAGCCTCTAAAAGGTGCGGCGCAATTATTATTGGTGGTAACCAATCTGCCTTCGGCATAGACCTTTGGTATATTATAAGGAGTACCAAGTGATTGAAGGCCTTTGTATACTAGAACATCACCCAGCCAGTCGCTGCTGCCACTATCAACAGTAAAATAACACACCAGAGATTGCAGATAACCATCTTTATTAGCTCCTAATTTGGCCTTCGCCCAGCATCTAGTGCGCTTGCCAGTGGTCAAAATGGTTTCGGCCAAATCGTAGACTATCTTGCATGGGCGATGGAACTTCATAGCCGCCAACGCCACAAAGCCCTCACAGGTAATACAGGCCTTGTAACCAAACTGCCCGCCTGAAGGATTCTCAATCCACCGTATTTTCTCCGGTGCAATACCCAATGCTTCACTCATCGTGTCTATGTGTGCATGAGGCCCAATAGTTCTAGACATAATGGTCAAGCGGCCCTCTTCATCGAAAAAGGCCATGGCGTTATCCGGCTCCAGGGACAAGTGCGGCGTTCGACTCGTTACAAAGCTGCCTTCAACCATGGAGTCGCCTTGATTAAGCATGTCGCCACCTTTTTTCAGATAAGTGATGAAGGTTAAGTTAGAATTGTATTCTGGAATTATTGGAATAGCATCTTCAGCCAGGGAATCTTCTGGCGTTTTATAACGTGGAAGGGCATCATATTCAACTTTAACCACGTTAGCTGCTGCTGCTGCTTGTTCTGAGGTTTCAGCGGCAACAATTGCTACCGGATGACCCCATTCTGTGACCTTCCGGTCACATAGAACACACAAATTGGGCTGGTACATCTTGTAGTCGGGGCTGGAAGTAAATGAAAGGCGGTTTGTTCCCGGCACATCTTTAGCTGTAAGTACACCTGCTACCCCGGGCATTCTCTCAGCCTCAGAGGTATCTATGGATTTTATGTTGGCATGGTGGTGAGGGCTGCGTACAACCTTTAAGTGAAGTGTATCGGCCGATACTGCAATATCATCTCCGAACTGTAGAGTGCCGGTAGCCTTGGCTAGAGAGCTTGGGGTAGGAACATACTTACCGAAAGTTCCATCGGATGTATCAACCCTTATGTTCTCCTCTTTCACCTCGCCGCTGAGAAGTTTTGCCGCAAGCTGGACCGCTCTGATAATCGAATTGTATCCCGTGCAGCGGCATAAGTTGCCCCTGAACGCATGCCTGATTTCTTCTTCAGTAGGATGCGGATTCTTATCAAGGAGAGCTTTAGCGGTGACAATCATTCCGGGAGTACAAAAACCACATTGGATTGCGCCCGCATAGGCAAATGCTTTTTGAATCGGATGTGGATTATCTGGAGTGCCTATACCCTCAACAGTGGTAAGCTGCGCGTTATCAGGCACCTTTTTCATAGGGGTCTGGCACGAACGCACCACTTTACCATTCATGATTACCGAACAGCTGCCACAGTAACCTTGTTCACAAACCTTTTTGGTTCCGGTCAGACCAAGAACGTTGCGAATAACATCCAAAAGCTTCGCTTCTGGACTACACACGATATCTCTTTGAAGCCCATTTACAAAAACTTGAATATCCCTCATCATCTCCACTGAATCCATCAGTGATGCCTCCTTATATCTTTCGATTATCTTCTCGTTCTTGGGACCAGGAATCTTATCAGTCACAAATTTACCTTCCGTAATGAGCTAATTTAAGCAGTCCTGGACGGTAACTTAACACCATAACACTAAACACTAACAAACTATTGTTACACATCCCTGGTGCAATCTCAACAGAAAGGCATACTTATCCACTGATATACTCACTTGTTGTAAATCTCGATAACTTTATTCCTGCTTTTAAATCCGCTCAGAATACTGACCTGGCTCTGTGGGACGTTAAAATGCTGAGCCAGCAATTTGATGACTGCCTGGTTGGCCTTGCCTTCCTTCGGGGGCTCCTTGACTCTGGCTATGAAGCTATCTCCTTCCTGGACGAGCTCTTCAGTTTTGGAGTTGGGTTTTACCTTAACCTGCACTTTCACTGGATAATTCTCCCCACATTCCATCATTATGGAAGTTGACCAGTTTGACTGGTGCTATTATGTTGGTTAGAGGCTTCTCGCTCCGAGCGAGTATCCTGATGTAGTTATCGGTCAGCCCGGAATATATGTTACTACCTGGTTTTGTCTCCTTCTCCCACAGGGCTGGCATGATTTGTCCCACAAACTGCTCATAGAAGCTTTGCCGGCAGTGTCCAGCCAGCCCCAGCATCCTGTTAGCTCGTTCCTTTTTCACCCTGTCGTTCACCTGATTGGGCATCCTGGCAGCCTCAGTTCCAGGACGAATAGAGAAGGGAAAAACATGGATGTTGGCGAAGCCGGCCTGCTGGCAAAAAAGATAGCTCTGCTCGAACTCCTCATCACTCTCTTCAGGGAAGCCGACCATGATATCGGTAGTTATGGCTGCTCCCGGCACTGCCTCTCTGATTTTATTCATCGCCATCTGGTAATCGCTCAAAGAATAGCTTCGCCTCATTCTGTTGAGAACGGTATTGCTCCCACTCTGGAGGGCCAGGTGGAAATGGCGGCAGAGCCTGGCTCCTGAGCCAGTGCCCGCCACGTTGTCTTGCCACAAGGAAAGAAGTTGAGCAGAGAGTTCCTGGGGCTGCAGTGAAGAAAGGCGTAACCGCTGAACGCCCGTGCTGCGAAGAACACCCTCTATCAATTCCTTCAGGTTGGTGCCATCATGCCCATAACAGCCGATCTTGGTCCCGGTGAGGACAACCTCCCGGTAGCCACAGGCTACCTTTTCCTTAATCTGCTCAACTAATTGTGTGGCAGGCAAAGAGTATTCACGGGGTCTTACCCTGGGCACAATGCAGTAGGTACAGGGAGAGTGACAGCCGTCTTGAATCTTTATCATGCTGCGGACTCTGGTTTTATGGAAGGTGCGGGACTGCTTAATTTCACCCTCATTCACTCCCTCCCCTTTGGAAGGAGAGTGAGAGGGGACTCGTAATGGCAGGTCTTTAACAATCTCGACCAGGCGCTCCTTCTCACTGTTGTCAATGACAAGGTCGGCGATTGGGGCGAGCTCCCGGGATGCTCTTTGAACGTAGCAACCGGTGGCGATAATCAGTGCTTCGGGGTTTCTGCGTCTTGCCAGCCTCAACCAGTGGCGTGATTTACGGTCTGCGATATGGGTTACCGTACAGGTATTGGCGATGTAGATATCAGCCACATCATCGGGAGCTACAGGGTGATATCCAGCTTCAACAAACTGGCATGCCAGTGACTCTGTCTCTGCTTGATTGAGTTTACAACCCAGTGTATAGAAGGCTACCCTTGTGTTTTTTCCTCTGGTGCTGCCGGTCATGCTGGGACATCCTGACCTGTTGCTGTTTTGAAGTTACCGGAAGGCTTGCCTTCCGGTCAAGGTAATTTGGTGCGCTGCATATATATTATTAGCTCCACTTGACGCTGGGTGCAAAGCAGTATAAAGTATAGCATCAATTTAAATTTTCTGAGGAGCTAGCAGAAACATGAGTAGAATAAAAACGATTTGTCTTATTACAGGTGTTGTCTTTGGGCTGACAATGTTGTGTGGGCCAATAAGTCAGCAGACAGCTTTGGCCAAATCAAAAGAGGTAAACAGCCCGGGTGTGGTGTTGCTGGAGCAAGGCGAACCACCAGCAGAAGAGCCGGAATTAGAGGAAAAACCAGAACCAAAAATTGAATTTGGGACTAAATATCCGATGTTGTCCGGTCCAGCTGATACCACTTTCGAGTTCGAGGTGAAATTAGAATACGTTAGTGGGGAGGAGGCACGCGACTTCGAACTCAGTGTTGAAGGACCACAGGGATGGCTAGCATACGTATGTGAATCTACTTACAAGAAGGACAAGGAGATATCATCTATTCATGTTGAGCCAGCACCCCGTACGGAAACCATCGGGGTCATAGCCATGGCGCCATTCTGGTTGTACCCGGAGCCAGGAGAATACACTATTAAGCTGGTAGCTACTTCGGAGGGTGTCACAGGCAGTATCGACCTCATGGCTAAGATTACTGCCAGATATGATTTTTCTGTTATAACGAAGCTGGAGGGCAGCCGGCTAAACATTAAAGCTACGAGTGGCAAGGATAGTTACCTGCCTCTTGAAGTCACCAATACGGGAACAGCGGATTTAAATAAGGTCACCTTCTCCTCGAGCAAGCCGCAGGGATGGAGCGTAACATTTAACCCAGAGAAAGTTGAATCTCTCTCTGCCGGAGACAGCCAGGAGGTCGAGGTTACTATAAAGCCACCTGCGAAGACCATAGCAGGCGATTATATGATTGTCTTGAAATTTTCAGGTGACCCATCCTCTTATGCCAATGATCTGGATATCAGGGTGACAGTAGGAACATCGACCAAATGGGGGCTGATAGGAGTGGGCATAGTAATAGCCATCATAGCAGGGCTGGCGGTAACTTTCAGCCGCGTGGGGAGACGGTAAGGAGATGGGGGAGGTTGTTGTTGAGACCAAAGATCTAACTAAAGTCTATAATGGTTTTACTGCGGTTAACGGACTTAACCTCCGCATAGAGGAGGGTGAGATCTTTGGCTTTCTCGGTCCCAATGGCGCCGGTAAAACGACAACCATATTGATGCTGCTTGGTCTAACTGAGCCTACATCAGGCACGGCGAGCGTTTGTGGCTATAATCCTACCAGGGAACCCCTGCAGGTGAAACGCATAGTCGGATACCTGCCGGAGAGAATCGGTTTTTATGCAGACTTAACTGCCCGGCAGAACCTGAGATACACCACCGAGTTGAACAACCTGCCCAGAAAGGAGGCTGAGGAGAGAATCGGGAACCTGCTGGCTACAGTAGGCTTATCTAAAGAAGCTGACCAGAATGTGGGTGAGTTTTCCCAGGGCATGAAGCAGCGATTAGGTATAGCTGATATACTGGTCAAAGAGCCTAAGCTTGCCTTTCTCGATGAACCTACCTCTGGTATTGACCCCAAGGGCATTGGTGAAATCTTAAATGTCATAGTTAAGATGGCTAAGCAGAAAATGACCGTTATTTTCTGCTCTCACCAGTTGAGCCAGGTACAGAAGATATGCACCCGCGTAGGGATATTATCCCAGGGGCGTCTGGTAGCTGAAGGATCGATAGACCAACTGGGGAAGGAAACCGCTGGTAAAGAGAAGTATCGAATTGAGGTCCAGATAGCTAAGCCATCTCCGGCACTTATCGAGCTAATAAAGAAGACCAAGGGTGTCATAAATGTGACAGGCGCTACTGATTCACTGCTGGTCACCTGCAGTGAGGACTTGAGATCAAAGATATCCAAAACGGTTGTTGATTCAGGCAGTGCCCTGCTGGGGATGAAAATCGAGGAGTTTAGCCTGGAGGAAATTTACAAGAAGTATTATCGCAGGAGTTAATCATGTACGCTGTTTTCCGCAAGGAGTTAGCTGACCATTTCAATAGCAAAAGGTTTACCATCTTATTTCTGCTAACCTTTCTGGTTGGCATATTTGCCGTTTATATAGCTACTCAGAACATAAGGAGCCAGGTGACTGCTGATACCGTATGTATCTTTCTCAAGCTGTTCACCACCACTGGAGAACCAATGCCTCTTTCTTTCCTTTACCTTATCTCCATTTTTATACCTATCATAGGCATAGCCTTTGGTTTTGATGCCATAAATAGTGAGAGAGCCAGCGGAAACTTGAGCCGGCTGTTATCACAGCCGATCTACAGGGATTCAGTAATCAATGGTAAGTTTCTGGCTGGACTGAGTGTCATGGGTCTTATGATAGTAAGCGTGATTGTTATTGTTGCCGGACTGGGTCTCTATATCATTGGCGTACCGCCGAATTCAGAAGAGGTTATGAGGCTAATAGTCTTTGCCGTGATAAGCGTAATCTATGGAGCTTTTTGGATGGCTTTATCCATAGTTTTTTCCGTTTATTTCAACCGGGCAGCCACCTCTATGCTGGCTTCGCTGGGTTTATGGATATTCTTTTTCTTCTTTATGCAAATGATTTCTGCCGCCATCGCTAATACCCAGGTGCCGATTGACTCAAACTCCAGCGCGGCATTGATAGCTCACCACTACCAGGTTCAGGGGATGGTTGCCCGTATTTCCCCGCTCACCCTTTACCAGGAATCTATTGCTGTCTTGCTGATACCGGAGCTTGGTAGTCTTAACCCGGCCCTGATGGCGATAAGCCTCACCTCTGCTGGAAGGATGTTAACACCTCTCGCCTTGGGCCAGAGTCTTTTACTAACCTGGCCCCAAACAGTGAGCATAATAGCGTTAGCGGCTATATGCTTTGCAATTTCCTATCTCGGGTTCATGCGGCAGGAGATAAGGTCGACCTGATATCAATTGAAAGAGGGGGGTTATCCTCTTAGATTCGCCTGCTGATAGATACTGTTTCTATGGTGGGGGTGTGTCGAATTGGGGTTTCAGCGTAATTATCCTTGTGGTATAGTAAGCAGTTCCCAGCGAAAGACGTTAGTTAGATTAAGACATGAAGCCGAAGTACCAGGCTCACTGGAAAGTTTTACCCCGGGCAACTGCCGAGTATCTGAGTGCCGCTGACCTTCCCCCCTTGATTGTTCAGCTCCTCTATAACCGTGGTATTAGACCAGGTGCGATCGAGCAATTTCTATCTGCCAGCAGCGAACTTGAAGGCAATCCTTTTCTGCGTCCCGACATGTCACAGGCTGTGAGCAGGATTTATCAAGCTTTGCTATCAGGCGAAAAAATTGCTATCTATGGAGACTTTGATGTCGATGGCATAACAGCTACTGCAGTCCTTAAGGAGGGCTTATCGTTACTGGGCGGTAAGACCATGATTTACATGCCCGACCGCCCTTCTGAGGGGCATGGATTGAAGGCGGCGGCTTTGGATAAGCTTCATAGTCAGGGAGCGGGACTCGTTATTACCGTTGACTGTGGTATATCGGATGTGGCAGAAGCAAGACGGGCTCATGAGATAGGACTGGATATTATTATCACCGACCACCACATTCCACTGGCAACTTTACCCCTGGCTACG
>DAOVDO010000100.1 GCA_030669525.1 Dehalococcoidia bacterium
AAACTCAAGCCGATGGCTCAAAATCTTAAAGCCCATTTTCCGGGCGACTCTCCTATTGATGTCTTCATTTATCGGTTCATCCACATCGAAGACCCGACCGCAGTTTTCACACCTGAAATGGTAATGACTATCTCGTCTGCCATCGAATCTGCTCAAAGTCCCGCAGAGACCCAGCTCTAAAATCTCTCCCTTTCCACATAACTGCCTGAGATTGCGATACACCGTCCCCAGGCTGATATTCGGCATCTCCTTCCTTACCTCATCGTATATCCAGTCAGCCGTAGGGTGAGAAGTCGTACTCCTCAGCACCCTGAGTATAGCTTCTCTTTGTTTCGTTCTCCTAATCATCTAATTAATCCTTCAATTGATAATAGTTATTATTACTTTAATTATAACAGGTTTCTTTTCTTTGTCAAGGGGTAAGCGCTGCTTTACGGGTAAATTTTTGAGCTAAGCCCGAGGCAATGCGGTATGTTTCTCTTGCGAAGCAAGGTATGCTTCCAATTTTATCCTCTAAGCCTGTTTTGAACCGCCTCGCCGGTCAGCTCTCGGAGTGCATCAGAGGCAATCCACCTGGCACTTGTTGAATCCATTTGTTGAATCTCATTGGCAGTTTTAATTGCCATCTCGTTCAAAGCAAGGTTTCGTTTCCCGATTTGCCGTAACGCCCAGTTAACCGCTTTTTTAACAAAGTTCCTGCTATCGGTAGACTCCCTCTTTAGGATAGGTAGAAATTTGATAAATTCCCTGTCATCCGCCTTTCTATCACCAACCGCCAGGCGAGCCATCAACACAAACCCGGCTCTCTTGATGAACTCCCTGTCATTTGAACTCCATTCGATTGCCTTCCGATAGGCAAATTTAGTCTTCTCAAACAGATTCATACAGCACTGGTCGCAGATCTCCCAATAATCGAACTCCTTCACCCAGCTTCCCATTTGGGCTTCCGTTACCGTCTCCGGCTCATCAATCATAGAGGCAAGTATTTGAGTTTCACGTATATCCGATTCCCACAGTCGCTGAGCCAGGCCGTGGTCTTTCCCTACCTCCCTGGCAATCCTTCTCAGCTCTGGAATTGACACACCATAGGCCTTCCCTGGAGTAATCCCATACTTTGCCATTCCTTCCACAGCTTTAGCATCGGACAAAGACTTCAGTCGTTCAAGAATATCATCATATTGCATATTTCTTGTTTTTCACATTCTTTACTATAAACGCATCGCTAAATCTGCTTATATTGAACTGGTCTTCCTTTTGCTGCAACAATAAGTTTGAGCCCCTCAATCCCCACCACCTCAACCTCATCGCCAGCCTCCAGACCCGATTCAAAACACGTCGCCTTCCACAGCACACCGTGGACTTTGACATAGCCCTCCGGAGCCAATGGCTTGACCACTTTGCCCTCACTGCCAATCTCAGGAGTAACTCTCGGCTTCAAAAGGAAGGTCGGCTTACCTATTCGATAGCTAACATAGCCCATTATGGCTAAAGCCACCATCAAAACAGCCAGTACCCACAACGGAATATATATATCGAAATATGGCAACACCCAGAGCACGATAGCCACGAGGATGGCTTCTTCCAGCATCGTGCCTACAATCGCTTGCACCATATACCAGAGTGGCACTTTAGTTTTCATTTCCCGCTAGTTCCTGGGTAAATTCTAAACAGCCCCGCCCTTACTCTCAATGCAACACTTGTTTAGCTCTTACTATGCCTCCCCATACCGCCCTTCACCACAAAGATAGGCACAACTTGGGCAATACCTGGAGTCAGGGGGGACAGCAACACCGCAGTTAGGGCAAACAGTGCCTAACTTCGCACCACAGTGCCCGCAAAAATGGTAACCTGAAGGGTTTTCTAAGGCGCACTTAGAACACGTTATCGCTGATGGCGGCGCCCCCGCGGCTAATCTCACTCCGCAAGTTCCACAGAATCGGTAACTTAAGGGATTCTCCGAGCCACACTCAGGGCACAGAAACGTCTGCTTCATATTATCACCACTTACTACTGGCATTAGATTGATATTTTAGCTCTATATTACCGACTATTCAATATGTCTACAGAATCAGACAAGAAGTTGAAACAAAGCCAGGTAATAGTATAGAATGGTTAGCCACTGTCGGCAACCATCCCAGGCACTTTACAGGCGTTTTGTGCAAAACAGAGACATCGCTGGCAGAAAAATCGGATGGCATAAATGAGAGTGCAAAGTATAAAATCATGGCGGCTGACTTAACTCTCGATTATCTCTTCCACCCACGGTCGATAGCTATTGCCGGCGTCTCAAGTGATTCGACTAAATTCAACGGGGGTCGAGGATACATACAAAGCTTGGTTGGCGCCGGCTTCAAAGGTAAGATTTATCCGATTAACCCCAATGGCGGCGAGGTATCCGGCTTAAAAATATACCAGAACATTAAGGATATTCCAGACAGAGTTGATTATGTCATATCAGCTATCCCTTCTCAGCATACCCCCCAACTGGTAGCAGACTGTGCCGCTAAGGGAGTAAGGGCTATCCACTTTTTCACTTCTGGTTTTGGTGAAATAGAAGATGAGAAAGGTAAACAACTTGAGCTGGAGGTACTCAGGATAGCTCGCCAGAGTGGTATCCGTATCATCGGGCCAAATTGCATGGGAGTATACTGTCCCAAAACAGGCTTATCATTCGGCCCAGACTTTCCTGAACAAAGTGGCTTTCCTAAACAAAGCGGCCAGGTCGGCTTCTTTGCTCAGAGTGGTGGAAACAGCATCTATTGCATCAGGGAAGCAGCTTCAAGAGGTGTTTATTTCAGCAAGGTCGTAAGCTACGGAAATGCCATTGACCTTAACGAAACCGACTTTTTGGAGTATTTTGCTCACGACCCAGAGACCAAAATAATCGCTGCTTATATTGAAGGGGCAAGAGATGGTTCCCGCTTCGTCAGGACACTGAAGGAAGCTACTAAAGCGAAACCAGTGATAATATTCAAGGTTGGAACTACAGAAACTGGAACCAGAGCTGCTGCTTCACACACTGGCGCCATAGCTGGCTCAGACAGAGTTTGGGGGAGCCTTCTGAAACAGGCTGGTGCTATCCAGGTACACAGTATAGAAGAAATAGTCGATGCAGCCTTGCTTTTTTTGCACATCCCTCCTCCCAGGGGAAAGAACACCGTGATAATTGGAGTGGGGGGTGGAGCTAGTGTCAAAGCTGCCGATGACTGCTCAAATGCAGGCTTAACTCTGCCGCTGCTGCCCGCAGAGACCAGGCAAAGATTAAAGGATATTCATGCTACTGAGGCTGGGTACATTTTTAAAAACCCTGTGGATATGGTCCCCTTTATGGGGCCAGAGATACTTGTAAACGCTATTAGAATAATTGCTGATTGTAACCAGGTTGATTCGTTAATCATACATGTGGCCTTTGACATCTGGGCTCTGCTGGACAGAAAGTATGCAACCGGGGCTTATATCGACTCTATCATTAGCCTGAAGGGCATAATCAGTAAGCCTGTGGTAGTTGTTCTGCACTACCACTCGGCAGACAGAGCTAAGCAGCTTGCTGCGGAGGCACACGCCAGACTGCGTGAAGCTGGATTCCCTGTGTACCCCTCAATTAGCCGAGCTGCCAGCGCCGTTAGCAAATTTATTCAATATCACGAACACCACCAAGGAGGCCAATAAGACGCCAGGCTTTTCCACTTACCACCACGCCACCAGAGTTCGAGGCTGCGATTATTCCTCCAGAATGGCGACAACGCGGCTCCAGCCGGCGCTTCCACCAGTAAGTTTTACCGGAAAGCATGCTACCTTAAAACCAAAGGGGCGGGGCAGCTTGTCCAGATTGGCTAGCTTCTCTATATGGCAGTATTCTTTATCTATGCCAGCATAGTGAGCACCCCATAGCACGCTCCTATCACCTGTCCTGGAAAACTCCTCCTTCATCGCCCAGAACGGCCTATCCCACCCCCAGGCATCAATCCCCATAACCCTGACACCCTGCTCTATTAACCAGAGGGTAGAACCCCTGGTCATGCCGCAACCCGCCTCAAAATAGTCCGCTTTCCCCCAGTATTTATCAGCCCCGGTTTGTATCATTACAATGTCCCAGGGTTTAATCTTATAGTTGAGCTTTGCCAGGGCTTCTTGAAGGTCATCAACGATAACACCGGAGCCCCTTGGCTTGTGTCTCATATCCAGTGCCACACCATCACCATAAAACCACTCCACGGGCATCTCATCGATAGTCCTGGCTCTTTTCCCCTCAGAGACAGGAGAGTAGTGCCACGGAGCATCAACATGAGTTCCAGCATGAGCCTGTAGCATTACGCTATCATTAGCCCAGCCTAATCCCTGGGGTAAGTCTTGCTCACTGCAACCGAAGAGACTTTTCATTCCAGCGATACCCTGCTCGTGAGCCTCATGGCTAACCTTCACTGGCGCCAGTTCGCTGGGACTATCTTCTGTGGGAACACTCAAATCTATTATCCTTATCACCTTTCACCTCCAGACGCTTTAACTTTAATAAGACCAATATCAAGATTATGGCATAGGGAGTAATCTATTGGCAATTGGCCTGCTTTGCTCTGATTCAGATAGATTATAGACACTTATAATAGTGTCATTATGAAAACAGTAAATGGAGTAG
>DAOVDO010000070.1 GCA_030669525.1 Dehalococcoidia bacterium
GCTTTCTTTTGTTTTTCTCACACTTTTCATAGGGTTTGTTTTTCTTGACATAAGCCATCTTGGTGGGCCTGCAGTCTTTACCAAGGTTGCCGCTGTAGATTTAATTCTTTGTGGACTGGCTGCTTTGTATGTTATGGCCGAGATTGTTTTGACACAATTCGGGTGGAAGCTGCCTGTAGGTAAGGGATGGCTGGCTGAATAGTAGCTGGTTTTTTTATTGTGAGAATTACCGGGAATTAGCCATGGAAAGGGAACTCCTGGGAGTTCCCTTTCCATGTTAGTATCTCTTCCAATACCTCTGTCCACTTGTTTCCCAGAGACCTGGTATCCAGCCTTATTTGAGTGGCACCTATTTTGACTGCTCTGTGATAGCGTTTTTCCAGAGATAACATCTCCGTTTTCCAGGGCTTTATAAGAATTTGCTTTCCCTGTGTGGAAATGGAGCCTATGCCAGCTTTGGTGGCTAATATCTTGACCTTCACTATAAAAAGTAGATTTTCCACTGGTTGGGGCAGTATACCGAATCTATCTCTGAGTTCTGTCGTAATATCTTCTATTTCTTCGATACATTCTATCCTTGCCAGTCTGTGGTACAGGCTTAATCTGGCGCTCAGGTTGGGTACATACTCTTCGGACATATAAGCAGCTAGTGGTAGAGATATGCTGGCAAATGGCTTTGTTTTGCTTGCAAGGATAGGATGACGTTCATAATGGTCTTTCCTTGATTTCTGCTCCTCAACTGCCTCGGCAAGCATCTGGCAATAGAGGTCGAAACCAATGGAGGCTATATGCCCACTCTGTTTGACACCCAGAAGGTTTCCAGCTCCCCGTATCTCCAGGTCTTTCATGGCTATACTGAATCCTGCGCCCAGCTCAGTAGCTTCGTAGATAGTCCTGAGCCTCTTATAAGCCTGGGAGGTTAGTTGTTTTCCTGTGTCGAACAGAAAGTAGGCGTAGGCTTGATTGGTTCCACGTCCTACTCTACCTCGTAGTTGGTAAAGCTGGGTTAAGCCAAACTTGTCAGCCTGGTCAACAATCAATGTATTGACATTGGGCATGTCCAAACCCAACTGGATAATAGTGGTGGTAACCAGGACATCGCTCTTACCGGCAATGAAATCTGACATCACCTGTTCCAGTTTTTCCTCGGGCATCTGTCCGTGAGCTATAGTTACTCTCGCTTCAGGCACCAGAGCCTGTAGTTTACTGGCAGCCAGGGAAATACTCTGAACCCGGTTGTGAACGAAAAAGACCTGCCCGTTTCTTTCTAGTTCACGCAATATTGCCTGTTTAACCAGGGTGTCATCATAAACGCCAACATAGGTATTGATAGACAGGCGTTCCGAGGGAGGTGTTTCCATGATGCTCATATCTCTGATACCGGTTAAAGACATGTGGAGGGTGCGGGGGATGGGGGTGGCACTCAGCGTAAGCACATCAACCTCTCTTCTCATTTGTTTCAGTCTTTCCTTCTGTACCACGCCGAACCGCTGTTCTTCATCAATTATCACCAGTCCCAGGTCTTTGAGAACGATGTCTTTCTGCAACAAGCGATGGGTGCCAATGCAGATATCCACAGTGCCGTTGTACAGGCCCTGTAGTGTTGCACTTTCCTTTTCCGGGGAACAAAAGCGACTTAACATCGCTACTTTTAAGGGAAAGGCCTGTAATCTCTGGTTAAAGGCAGTGAAGTGTTGCTGGGCCAGGACAGTAGTAGGGACCAGTATGACTACCTGTTTGTTATCCATTACTACCTTGAATGCGGCACGCAAGGCTACTTCAGTCTTACCATAGCCCACGTCTCCGCAAATGAGTCGGTCCATTGGCCTGGTTTTTTCTATGTCAGCTTTGACAGCCGCTATTGCTTCAGCCTGGTCTATTGTCTCTACGTAGGGAAATGACGCCTCCAGCTCTTGTTGCCACAATGTATCAGGAGAGAAAGCGAAGCCCGTGGTTACTTCTCTGACGGCATAAAGCTCAAGTAGCTCTCGTGCAATATCGGCCACTGATTGTTCCACTCTTCTTTTTGTTCTTTGCCATTCTTGGGTTCCCAGTCTGCTCAAGGTTGGTGATTGGTCACCGGCGCCGATGTAGCGGCTGACGCGTCCTATCTGGTCAGCGGGCACATAAAGCTTGCCGCCAGCGGCGTATTGTAGGACAAGGTATTCCTGCTCGATCCCTGCGGCGAGCATTTTAGTTAAACCTTTAAATCTACCGATACCGTGGTCAACATGGACTACATAGTCACCGGGCTTTAGCTGTGGGAGAAGCCATTTATGGCGTATGGGCATTTTACTGCTCTGTCGTCTTTGTTTTACAAAGCCGAAGATTTCGGCATCGGTAATCAGGACTAGCTCGTTTTCCAGGACCCAGCCCTCGTTAAGTGAACCTTGAAGCAGTGTAATAGAGCCAGGAGGTGGTAACTGTTCTAGCTTTGAGGCTGGAGATGTATGAATGTCTACATCCTGTAGAAGCTCAGCCAGGCGATTTGCCTGATGGCTAACTGTTATCAAGCGTTGTTTCTGTTCAACCATTTGCCTGGATGTTTTAAGGAATAGTTCCAATTTGCCTCCATAGCCCTGGGGAGAGGTAAAAGGGATAGGGAAGCTATTATGACTGATGCCACCCCAGGATTCTAACAGGAGATTTTGTCTGGAATCTATTTTGGATTTCATCTTCTCCCAGGTGTAATAGGGTGAGGGAAAGCCCTGTGGCAGACCGCCACTTGCTAGTTTTGCCTCTCTCGATTCTTGAGATTCCCTGTTCAGCCTTTCTATGGCAGTTATAATTTCTTCGGTAGCATCCAGAATGATGAGGGCATTATCATACAGGTAATCAAGTATGTTTCCATTATCGAATAAAGGGAAATAGAACTCAGCACCACGGAACCATTGTCTTTGCTGTAATTTAGCTATGTCTTCTTCGAGGTGTTGTTTTACCTCGGGGATACAGCTATCTAAATTCAGGGTACTGGTTATTTGTTCTGCCTGGTGAATCAATGCTTCTCGGGCTGGAGTTATGGTTAGTGAAGATATTGAGATGGTTGAGCACTGGTCCTCAGGGTTAAACAGCCTCATGCTATCTATTTGGTTGCCAAAAAACTCTATGCGGACTGGAGACTGGCTGCAAACCGGGTAAATATCGATAATGCCCCCTCGTCTGCTCATAGTACCGGGCACTTCAACGACGTCCTCCGTTTCATATCCTATCTCTTGCCAGCGGCGCAGTAAATCTAGCGGGTCAATGCTCATGCTCTGCTCCAGGGTGTGACAGGCGGATGCAAAATCTCCTTGAGAAATTGTTTTACCTATAACTGCCAATGCTGGAGTTATTATCAAGGGAGGGTATTTGACTGCCATGCCGAAAGTTGTGGCTGGATTTATCCCCGCTGTACGTTCTCCAGGTTCTTTGCAGGGCCTGTCTGGGGTAGTACGAGGTTCCTTGTTGTACTCGGAATGGCAGGAAGCGGTGGGTAAATAGAGAGCCAGGTTGGCTAACACTTGCAATCTTTCCACAATAGTGTTTGCGGGATAGGAAGCAAGGTACTCATAGGGAGAGAACTCGAACTCGGGAAACCTGTGCAAGCTGGCTGATGACGGACACCAGGCTTGAAGTTGTTCATAGAGATGCTTGGCATTCTCCGGTTGGGCAGTAATTACTAACACGGGCACATTTAGCTCTTGATGAATGGCAGCTATAAGGTAAGGTCTGGCGGCATTGAGTGCTATTACCTCGCTCTTGCCTTTGTTGCTGAGCAGATGCTTTACCAGTTGTCTGTAGGCAGGCACTTCTTTAAGTAATGAAAGCAAGCATGATAGGTTCATGGCTAAAGTATAGCAATGTTTTCTTCAGTTGTTTAGCTTCGGTAGCGCTGGTATAATTCGTAACGATGTCATATCAACGGATAGTGGTTAAATTTGGCACAAGCCTGCTCACCTCAGGTACGGATCACCTTGACCTATCGTTTATGGCTGACCTGGTACGACAGGTAGCTCAGCTTCACTGCCAGGGCAAGGAGATAATAGTAGTCTCTTCAGGGGCTATTGCTGCTGGGAGACAGAAACTGGGGGAAGTTCAGGAGCACAAAGGCACGCCTTTCAAGCAAGTTCTGGCTTCGGTAGGGCAAAGCCATCTCATGTAGACCTTTGAGCAGCTTTTCAGCCAGTATGATATTAAAATAGCCCAGGCACTGCTTACTAAAGAAGACCTCTCCGACCGCGCTGGCTATCTTAATACTCGCAATACGCTGCTGGCTCTGGCTGAACTGGATATAATTTGCATTGTAAATGAGAACGATATTATTACCCTGGATGAGATTGAAGAGCTTAAATTTGGGGATAATGATAACCTTTCGGCTATGGTAGCCAACCTGGTTGATGCTAACCTTCTGGTGCTGCTCACTGATACGGGTGGTTTATACACCGCTGACCCTCATTACAGTACTGAAGCTCAGCTCATCCGACGGGTGGACAGAATTGATGCCCAAATTGAGCGTCTGGCCAGTGATACTCCTGAGCGAAGCGAAGGATCCCGTCAGGGGATTGGGGGCATGGTAACCAAGATTGAAGCAGCTAAACTGGCTACTTCTTCGGGGGTGAGTGTAATCATTGCCAACGGGCAGGAACCTGACATCCTGCTGAGAATTAATAAAGGGGAAGATGCAGGCACGTTTTTCCCTGCTCGACTTAACAAGATGGAAAGTAAGAAGCGCTGGATGCTCAGCGGACTGGCTTCCAGAGGCAGGGTGGTGGTGGATAAAGGTGCTGTCTTAGCTATTAAGAGGCAAAGTAAAAGCTTGCTTCCTGCTGGTGTTGTAAAGGTGGACGGTGATTTCCAGCGCGGAGATGTTGTGGATATTTTGGATGAGCAGGATGGGCATATTGGCTGTGGCATCTCTAACTATCGCTCTGCTGATATGGCTGTTATTAAGGGGGTACATTCGGACAGGATACTCAGTCTTCTGGGCCATGATTATGGCGCCGAGGCAGTTCACAGGAACAATATGGTGATATTGTAAACTAAGCTGTTTAAAAATGTAGTTGCCCAATTCATTGGGCAATCGTGCCTGATAAATCAGGCAACTACAAATAACTGGGGGTGAAAATTCTCTAAAATGCCCAAAATAGAACGGGAAAACAAAATTAAACAGCCTATAAACAGGAGAGAGGTGTGAAAAAGGTGATTGGCGAAAAGGGAGCAGAAATGAAGCGTTGCAGGAACTGCAATAGAGTATTGGATCGCATTTGGTTTACTGCCCTGATGACGGAGGAATGGTCCTGGAATGGAGAAGGCTATAAGGAGTGCACTGCAAGGCATAGTCTTGTTACCGATGCGGAACAGCCTGTACGGTGTCCATACTGCGGCGAGGTCGTCGGTGCAGGCCTCGACTTCGGTTTTGGAGTAGGCTACAAATGAAAAGGAGGGGAACTCTATCAGTAATACCTGCGTGAGCGCAGACGACTAATACCTTTGGGGAAGGGGGCAATGCA
>DAOVDO010000128.1 GCA_030669525.1 Dehalococcoidia bacterium
CCTGGTATTTGTCTGAAATTCCCTCGATATCTTTACCAGCCAGCAGCTCCTTCTCGGCTACCTTCAACCTGGAATAGCAGGCAGCACAGGGAACCATCAGGTCAAGTCCCGCCTTGTCTGCGATTCCCAGATTCCTGGCGGGTAGTGCCAAAGCTAGCCTATCATCAGTAACGTGGGCTGACGCAGCGCCACAGCAACTCCAATCCTCCAGTTCCTCTAGCTCTATGCCGAGTATCCTGGCTACTGCCTCAGTGGATTCCCCGTATTCTCTGGCGACGCCATCAAGAGAACATCCCGGATAATAGGAAACGTTCATGGCTGCTCTTTTGCCTTTGCCTTCTTGAAAATATCTCGCACCTGGCTTTTTGCCCGCAATCGAGGTGGTAAGAGTTTTATTTTGCCTCTGGTGAACATTGCCAGACCGGTGCTGGCTTGCTTCAGGAGACCACCCAGACCCTCACTCTTGAGGGCGTAGCTTACCGCCATCTCCAGCTCATGTACCCGGCCGTGTCTTTTTATTGATGATAGAAATGCCGAATGGAAAATAGGGAAATTCTTTTGTGAGGGCTTTACTCCTGCGCGCTGGGACATCTGCCTCATGGTATCCATGACACGGGCAATATCAATGCCATTGGGACACCTGGTAGTGCAGGTTTCACAGGAGGCACAAACCCAGATAGTATCGCTATGTAAAACCTCATCCAGCAGGCCCAGATGAAGGAGATGCATCACCTTGTGAGGCACAATATCCATGGCGAACGTTACCGGACAGCCATTAGTGCATTTTTCGCACTGGAAACAGGCGGATATCTTCTGCCCGCTCAATTCTTCCACTTTCTTGCGCAAAGATGGCTTAGGAGTCACCAATGGTGGTAGTTCTAAAACCGCCATTTTCTTGCCTCTTTCCACAGTCAGTCATTTTCCTTAAGACATACGCCAGGGTACTTCTCACCGTCAAACCTTGGCCAGTTCAATTTGCAGACGGAATGGGCAAGCCTCCGGTGGCGAGCAGAGTACAGCCTTACAGGCTCCAGGACGATTGGATATATCTAAAGACCTACCCTTTTCAGATGTTTCTCCACCTTGCCCAGTAGCTCCTCAGGACTGATGGGTTTATCGATATAATCCTCAGTTTCAAGCGTTAGTCCACCGCTGACTGCAATAGAGCTTTCACCACCCTTTTCGGCGAAGCTGGTTAATATCAGAACCGGGATTTTACTGAGCTCGGTATCCTTCTTCAGTTGCTCGGCGGTGGTAAATCCGTCCTTCACCGGCATTATTACATCCAGGATAATTAAATCGGGATTTTCCTCCCTCGCCTTCCGTAATCCGTCATCTCCATCATAGGCTACGATTACTTCATAGGGCTTGCTTTCCAGGACTATCTTCGTCGCTTCCACAAAATCAATGTCATCATCAATGAGAAGAATTTTGGCTTTCTCTGTCATTTTTACGCCCTTTCAGTGGCCCCTGATATTCAGACTTTTTTCTTCTTGCTAATGAGCCTCTCGACACGTTCCAGCAGAATATCCGGATTGATAGGTTTTTCTACGTAGTCGTCCACATTAAACTCAAGCGCGGTTTCCAACTCATATCGGCGGCGACTGGCTTCCTCCCTCACCGAGCTCAGAATCAGAATCGGCGTCCCCCTGTACTTAGACCACCTCCCGTCCTCCAGTTCTCTCAACAGCGCAAACCCGTCCATCTTCGGCATCAGGAGGTCAATTATCATCAAGTCTGGCTCTTCCGCTCTCAGTGCGGCTAAACATTCAATCCCGTCGCTGGCAGTAACTGTTTGATAGCCCCGGGATTCGAGAATCATTGTTAATGCCTCTCTAATATCCGGGTCATCATCGACTAACAAGATTTTCTTCGCCATTCTCAGCCTCCTTTAAAATTATAACATAGACTTTAGCCTTGATTCCAACCTACTCCACATATGGTAAATCCCTTTAAGACTCCCTCCAGACTGGTGTTTTCCGCGTACGCTTCCTCCTTACCCGCCCCTGTTTCTCTTGTTTCCGCCAGCTAAAACTAGTTTCTTGGGCAGGACGAAGGTGAATTTGCTACCCCTTTTTAATTTATCTTCCGGGTTTGGACTTTCCACCCAGATTTTCCCTCCATGAGCTTCAATAACTCTTTTGACTATGGAGAGCCCCAGCCCGGTACCAGCTTTTTCCCTATCACTACTGCGATAGAAATCGTCGAATATCTTGGACAGATCCTCGGCGGTAATGCCATCTCCGGTATCCATAACTTCCACCTGAATATTACCGCCCCGCTCAGTAGCTCTCAATTTTATCTCACCATCCTCGGGGGTAAATTTAATCGCGTTAGTAAATAGGTTGGTAATCACCTGCTGCAGGCGGACGCCGGAGGCTCGAAATTTGGGTAAGGACTTGGGCACCTCTGAAACCAACTTTATTTTTTTCTCGTCAGCTAAGGTACGCACATTTTCGATGGAGTTCTCCACTATCTGTGAAAAAGATACCTCTTCCATCTCTCTAATGATCTGACCTCCCTCAATCCGGGAAATATCCAAGAGGTCGCTGATTAATTCCAATTGCTCGGTGATTCTCTTGCTGCTTCTCTCTACCATCTGCCTTTGCTTCTCGACCATCTCCCCGGCAAAGCCGCCGAGCATTAGCTGGAAGTAGCTCTGGACAGCAGCTAGCGGTGCCTTTAAGTCGTGTGACGCTATCGCCAGGAAGCGGAGCAGGTGCTTTCTGCCTTCTTCTAACTTGGTTAACTCCTTACCGGCTTCTTCCAGCTCTTTTGTTTTCTCTCTGAGCCCCTTCTGCTGCAGGACAACCACTTCCCGCTGCCGCTTCCTCAATTCCCCGGAAATGTTGGTGACCATGTAGGCAGAGGCGTAGAGACAGGTAGCTAGAGCGATAAAAATACCCAGAATATATATCTCCTGTTGATACAGGTCAGGCGAAGCGAATCCCTCTAGGTGAACGTGGGGAATCACCCCGCTGTACTCCAATCCCACCAGCAAGAGAACCAGGAAGGTGGCTGCGGTAGCGACGACATAGGCTATCCGGTGGTGGAGCAGCACGCCAGCGATAATCACATGGAAGACAAAATAGAAGATAAAGGGATTCTCTATCCCACCCGTGAAATGAAGAAGCACGGTGAGCGCTACTAAATCGATGCCGATATGAATGTCGCCGATGGCCCGGGCCTGATCAATTAACGGGGAGGTTGCTTTCGGTATGGTAAGCAATCGTCTTAGTGGCACCGCTAAGCTTTGCGTCAGTGAGCCTCTAGCTTCAGCTTTAAGGCTTCGCGCTTGGTAAAAAAACCAGAAGTTATACAAAGTCATAACGGCGCAGATGAGGTACACGGGCAGCAAAGGGAAGCTGATGTTGAACACCTGGGTAGCCAGTAGGCTGGCGATGATGACGCCAGCAATCGCCAGCCACCTCATCTTGACGAACACGCCAATCCTGACAATCAAAGCGGCTTCTTCTGGCGTAAGCTCAGGACCGAGTTCTTCTTCAGGTAGTGAGCGACCACTTAACCCTGTCGTCATCTATAAGACTCCGCCCTTCATTCTATAACCTCTGTCGACTAGGTGCAAGCTACAATCCGGCAGCGTCAAGCACTTCAGGAACTTTCTTTTCCCAGCCGATAGCCATGATGTGTACCCCCTGACATAGGGGCTTCATCTCCTTAATTAGACGAGCCGCAATCTCGATGCTCTTTTTGGCTCGGTCCTCAGCTTCATCCATCTCCTCAATAAG
>DAOVDO010000108.1 GCA_030669525.1 Dehalococcoidia bacterium
TCTTTCTTGTTCCAACCGGCGTGTGCAAGACGGAGCTGGCTAGTGCTTTGTCACAGTTTCTGTTAGATGATGATGTGGCTATGTTCAGGCTGGACATGTCGGAATATATGGAGAAGCATACTGTATCTCGCCTTATTGGTGCACCGCCTGGCTATGTAGGGTATGAAGAGGGGGGACAGTTAACCGAAGCTGTGAGGCGGCGTCCTTATCGGGTTATACTGTTCGATGAGGTGGAGAAAGCACATCCTGATGTGTTCAACATACTGTTGCAGCTACTGGAAGATGGCAGGCTTACCGACGGACATGGCCGGACTGTGGATTTCAAGAATACGGTAGTGATTATGACCAGTAACCTGGGTACTGAGGAATTCCAGCGCCAGGCTATTGGCTTCAGTCACAGGGATGAAGCTGATGAGCAGCGAATGAGAAAGAATATAGAAGGTGCTTTGAAGAAAACTTTTCGCCCGGAGTTACTTAACAGAATAGATGATGTGGTCATATTTCATCCTCTCACCGAGGAGAATTTAAACAGCATCGTTGAGTTGCTAATTCAACAGGTAGAGAAGCGTCTGGCTGAGCGGAATATAAAGCTTGAGATTAGCCCTGAGGCCAGGGCGTGGCTGGTAAAAAAGGGCTATGACCCGGTATATGGAGCCCGCCCGTTACGTCGAGCCATCCAGAGGTATGTGGAAAATCCACTCTCAGCCAGGATACTGCAGGGTGAGTTCCAGGAAGGTGATACTATAGCCATTAACACAGAAAGAGAGGAATTAAATTTCACCACAACGAAAGCTGCCGATACAGGGGCGTAATAGGGTATAATAACAGACTGTGAAATTGAGACCCACTAAGAGGGAAGCCCTTATAGGCGGCACATCCCTGGCAATTACCATAGCCCTCTGTTTTATCATTATTCAGCATAGAGGTTATCTTGCGGAGATAAGGAGCTGGGGTTACCTCGGTTGCTTCCTGGTTAACGTGCTTGCCAGTGGAACTCTGGCTGTACCTGGTCTTGGCATACTGGTTACGTTCACCATGGGAGGGGTATTAAATCCTGCCATAGTTGGGGTCGTAGCTGGAATCGGTGAAGCTACAGGCGCTACAGGTGCTTATTTTACCGGATATAGTGGCAGGGGATTTTTCCGGGGTAATAACAGTGGTTTCTATATTAAGTTCAGTAACTTGTTACACCACCATGGCTCCAAGGCTGTTTTCCTCATGGCCTCTATTTTGAATCCACTTTACTACCCCTTTGCCGTATTCATGGGCATGATCCGCTTTGGTCCAACCAAGTTTTTCCTCATGACCTGGGCAGGCAGGACGGTTAAAAACATGGTCCTGGCTTACGTGGGATACTTTGGCCTGCGGACTGTCTTGCAGTGGCTGGGATTAACCTTTTAATTTGAGGTTCTCCTGCTCTTTTGCTATATTTACAGGTCGATGGGGCTGTAGCTCAATTGGGAGAGCGTTTGACTGGCAGTCAAAAGGTAGAGGGTTCGAATCCCTCCAGCTCCATTTTTCATTGTTAATTGCACATTTCAAGTTATTGTGCAGGCGAACAATCTGGACATTTATTACCATGCTATTACTGGAGTTCGCCTTAAGGCAAAAAGCATAGCCGACTAATCTATGGAACACAACGCATCTACATGATGAATAAATGGATTCCTTACCCAGAGCTTCTATCAGTACACTCAGACATTAACCAGGAGGCTTTTTGCCGCTTAGTCCACTCCATTCACATTTGCTACATTTATACTGATACTCACCCGAAGGTAGACGTTTCCCCTCCAGATACCAATTACATTTCGTATTTCCGCACCTCAGTTTCTTCAACCCGCACCCTGTGCATTGATAGACATGTAAACTATAGTATCCTAGGTCACCTATATCCTTAAATTGGCCCCCACAGACTGGACAAGTAACTCTTTTTGCCATCTTCTACCTCCTTTATATAAGTTTTAAATGGCAGAATGCACGGTGTCCAATTTACAGTTCAGTCACACAGAGAAAGAGCTTTTAGAATATTCTGTTTTTCTGCTAAAGTATCTTTACCTTTTTGGGTTATTCTCACCCGGTTTTCATCACCTTGGAATCCGGCACGGAAATAATTTCCACCAACCTTCTCGATATCTACTAAACCTTTTAATTCCAATCGATCGAATACCGGCATAAACCATTGTTCTTTAGCTAAACGCTCTTTGAAGGAAGAGAAGGCGCTCTCTAGAGCATCTGAGTAATGGGCTAACCAATAATTCCTGACCTCTAATATGGTACACCCCTCATGCTCACTAATAAATTTTAATAACTCGCCCACCTTTGCCTCAAAACTCGACAAGAGTTCCTCTCCTTTGTCAGATAAGCTCAAGATGCTAGTATCTTTATATCCTAAAAGGAATCTGGGATTGAGGTCAGATTTAACGAGTCCTTGTTTTACCATGCGGCCAATATTAAGATAGGCAATTAAGTAGCAATCGTAGCCCTCCATCTGACCAACAGCATCTATTTGCTTTCGAATATTAGCCAGTTCTTGGCTACCTTTACCCTCTTTTATTAGTGTTAAGGCCTCTATCGTAGCTACAGTATATCCTGATAACTTGGCTTTACCAACAATGAACTCTCTACCTTCTCTAAAAATACCTTGCACATCTTCAGGCTGGATATATACTTGATTTTGCGCCAGAAATTTCTGTAGTTGATACAAACTAAAAACGTCCCTCTTATTTTCAAAATCCTGTAGTAATCGTGTGGCAGTCTCACTGTCTGGCGTCGGTAAATCACTGATAACTCTACCCAGTTCTCTAAGATCAACTATGTTATCTGTTGCACTACTTGAAGCCTTAACGTAATACTGACATGGATCATAGCTACGAAGCAATTCTAACTTGAGTTGGCAATACTCCGGGGGGCCAATCGGCGATATCATTTCGATTTCCCTTTTTATTTCTGCATGATACAAGCATTGTAAGCAGTTCATCTTCCCTCCTCTACTGTCTCTTATAGTATAACTTTTATCTTTCCCACATTCAGTTTAAACTACCTGTCGAACATTGCCATTTTCAACAACTCCCAATACTAAGTCAGCCCTAAGTTTAGCCGGAGATTCATGGTAATCTTAACCCCATAATCTTCCAGCTTCCCTCTTCTAACATGTCGTAATATACGATTATATCACCATCGAAGTCTTGCAACCCCATACCAAAAATTGCGTCGTAACGGGCAATGGGGAACTCCGTGCCCGTGGAAAGATTATATCCATAGAACCAGTAGTTGAGCTCCTCCTCCCACCAGCTATGACGGCTGTCTCCCCATACTACCATATTACCGCTCACCAGTGGCTTTATTTGCCTGTGCAATTCAGTACAGATGGGAAACTCTGTCCCCGTGCACAGGTCATAGCCATAAATGTCACTATTGCCATTGCGCTCATCCTGCCAGACAACAATATTATCGCGGATGTCAGCCCATCCCTGGTAAGCTTCATTGGTACAGATAGGGAATTCTTTGTTGGTGGACAGGTCATAGCCGTAAATATCGCCATTGCCATTACGGTCATCCGTCCAGACAACAGTGTCGCCGCTAACTCTGGGGCCAGTTCGCTTTCTCAGAAAGAAGTCCACGAACTTGCTGTGGCGTATCTTTTTCACCATGACGAGGAATCCATATTGCTGAATACTGGTCTCCGAAAGCAACCGCACAGCCTGCCAAGAACTCGCAGCCAACTAATGCGCACACAACAGCATCAAGGGCATCCTCAATTCCCTTGAACACCACGCCTTTAGATTTAGGCACAGCATCGAGAATGGCACATGCCTTCGGCACTTTGTCAGCAAAACCACCAATACGGGATGAAAGAGCACTATGTAAGCGGTCGAGTTCCGACGCAATGTTCCTCCATCGCTTATCCGGGGTCAAGTTGGGCCAATATTTCTGTCTTTTCGCAACCTTATAACACAGGCGTTTCTCCAGTCCAAGCATTTCTACAATCACTGGATGGGGATACGTCTCGATGAAACATCGAATCTGTCCGTTTAATTGCGCGTGTTCGGTAGCATTCATCCAATGGTATCCTGCTCTGGAGAGTTGCTGAAACAAAGCAGCCGAAACACGACCGAAACGTTTGGTGGAAGGCGTATGCGTGCCAGCCCATCGGCTTCCGTACATGGTTGAAATGGTGTTGTCGGCTGGTCTGTGCCCGCGAATTGGCAGAGGCGACAGAGGGATGTCGAGAGCTATAACACTAGGCTGCATACCAGTATACCTTTTAGTGGCGTCAAGTATTACGCTAACGTTAAGGGGTTCCTCAGAAGGAGGGAGGTTCAGCCAATCACTCTCGCCAATCTTACGGTCGAAAGTGAATTCCCCGCAGGCTCTCGCTACTCG
>DAOVDO010000153.1 GCA_030669525.1 Dehalococcoidia bacterium
TAGTTGTTTCTGTTGCGCCTCTGGGTGGGACCTCGGCTCCTATGAGGGAAGACGGCATTGTGGCTCAAATAAATGCTGAAATTCTAGCGGGTATAACCTTAAGTCAACTGGTAAATGGGGGAACGCCGGTACTTTATGGAAGCGTGCCTGTGAGGGCTCGAATGGACAACCTTCACGATTCTTATGGTGCTCCCGAATCAAGCCAGTATAATATTGACTGCGTCCAGATGGCTCGCTTTTACCAGCTACCTTGCTACTCTACCTCTGGCGTTTGTGATGCGAAGATACCCGGAATTCAATCCTCGATAGAGAGGTTATTCTCAGATGTTGTGATTACTTTAAGTGGGCCGCAATACTTGCATTGTGCCTATGGACTGCTGGACAAAAATGCTACTTTTTGTCCTGTCCAGGCTGTTCTAGATGATGCTCATTTTCAAATGATCAAGTTCTTTCTACGGCCACCGCGAATAGATGAACAAGAAATTTCTGACGCTTTAAAGCAGATAAGAGAGGTGATGGGGACATCACAGAAGTTATATATTCGCCATATTCGCCACATGTTGCGCAGTGGGCAACTTTCGTTGCCTTATCCCTTTGAATCTGAAGATTTGGAGGACAACGTGTTGGCGCTAGCGCACAAAAGGATGGAAGAGCTTCTATCTCAACCTGTGGAGCATATTGACCCAGCTACCACTGGGGGAGTGTTTAGGGAGATACCCGGCATATTGCCCCGGCTGAATATATATGAAGGAGGGCAAGCATAATGTCTGAGGACATAATTGCTTTACTTAAGGACAATGTCATCCAAGGAAGGAGTACCAGCGATGATGAGGGGATAGAAGAGGATATGGTGGGGAAGCCCGGGGTGGTGGAGTTAACACAAGTGGCACTGGAAAATAATATTGACCCACAGGTAATCATTAAGCAAGGTTTAACCGCGGGGATGCAGGTGGTAGGAGATAAGTTTGCCGCGAAGGAGTATTTTATCCCGGATATGTTGGCCTCGGCTGAGGCGGTAAGCAAAGCTATGGATATTCTGAGGCCACATCTGGAAAAAGCTGGCGTTGCCTCCAGGGGGAAATTTGTTATAGCTACGGTGAAGGGAGACCTGCATGATATTGGCAAGAATATCGTTGCCATCCTGCTCAGGGGTACTGGATATGAAGTGAATGACATGGGCATAGATGTGCCTACGGAAAAGATTGTGCAGACGGTTGGGGAATATAAACCTGATTATCTAGGACTCTCCGCGTTATTAACTACCACAATGGTCGTCATGGGGGAGGTGATTGTGACCCTGAAAGAAAACAATCTCAGAGACAAGGTTAAGGTTTTGGTTGGAGGGGCGGCAGTATCCGAGGAGTTTGCTCAGGAAATAGGGGCAGATGCCTATTGCATAGATGGTTTTCAAGCCCTTGAGGTGCTGGAAAAATTTCGAGGAGGGGCTTGAATATGGCAGGAATTGCAGGAATCCAGGGGACTGGCAATGTTGAATTAGGTGCCATGCTTAACAGAATTAAGCATAGGGGACCGCACGAGACCTGGATAAATCAGACAGGGAACATAAGTCTGGGATGCTGTGAGTTGAACGTGGGTGGAAGCTCGAAAGCCGGGTCACATCATACGTCTGCGAATCACAAAGCAGTTGTCCTTGACGGGCGTATATATAACCCAGAGGTGGCAGGCATGACCGATGCAGAGGCTGTGCTGTATTTCTACGAGAAGTTTGGCACCCAATTTGCTGAGAAACTGGAAGGGGACTTTGCCTGTGCTATAGCTGATGGAGATGAGCTGGTCCTGGCACGGGATGATGTGGGCGTAAAACCGCTCTACTATGGACATAATAATGGGAGATTATGCTTTGCGTCTGAGGCAAAGAGCCTGGTAGGGGTGGTTGACGATATTGAAGAGTTCCCGCCTGGCTATGTTTATTCTCGGGAACTGGGATTCCAGAAATATACTTGTCAGGCTGTACAAACTCCCGAGTTTGAGAATTATGAGCAGGCCAAGGTGGTAACGCGTCAACTTTTGACAGAGGCAGTAGAAAAAAGGATGAAAGACAACGCCGTGGGAGGGATTCTCTTAAGCGGTGGACTGGATAGTAGCCTCATAACCTACATGGCCTATCAGATAAAGCCAGATATCGAGTGCTTTACAGTAAGTATGAAGGAAGGACAAGACCTCCCATTGGCTCAAGACGTAACTAAATACTTGGGTATCAAGCACCATGTGTTGATGTTCGGTGAAAAGGAGATAAATGAGATATTGCCTCAGGCCATACATTATCAGGAGATGTTTGAGGAAAGCTGTGTGCATGGAGCAATTGCGAATTTCCTGGCGGGACGCTTTGTCAGCCCGCATACAAAGTGCATTCTCACTGGCGAAGGAGCAGATGAATTCTTTGGCGGTTATGATGGTCAATTTAAGCAGGCAAAGAACCAGGAGGAAGTTGCCAGTATAGTGGAGAGACTTATCAATGTAGCTCATAACACAGCGTTACAAAGGTTAGATAGGTTAAATGCCGCAAATTCCATAGAAAGCCGCACACCCTTCCTTGATCCCAAGGTGGTTGATTTTTGTATGAAAATCCCGTTGAGTTGTAAGATTCATGGTTCAGAGCAGGTTGGGAAATGGATTCTGCGCCAGGCATTCGAGGATTGTTTACCTGAGCACATCATCTACCAGACAAAACGCTTTTTTGCGCAGGGTTCAGGTGTAGCTGAGATAATGCGCGCACAGGCGGAG
>DAOVDO010000078.1 GCA_030669525.1 Dehalococcoidia bacterium
GGCTTCAGAAAGAGGTTTTTGAAGACAGGATACCTGTCATAGACCATATGTGGCAGACTGAAACTTCGGGGGCAATAGTGGGGAATCCTTATGGTCTGGGCATGGCTCCAATAAAACCTGGCTCTGCTGGTTTTCTGGTGCCAGGGGTAATAGTAGATGTTGTTGATGAGAAGGATGGGCACTCCGTTTCTAGTGGAGAAAAAGGCGTCCTTGTAATTAAGAAACCGTTCCCTGGTTTAACTCCAACGCTTTGGGGAGATCCTGAAAGGTATAAAAATGATTACTGGGAGGTGAAACCAGGCACACGAGGGGTTTATTACACTGGAGACTCTGCCTCTAAGGACGGAGATGGCTATATCTGGTTTGCAGGGAGAGCTGACGAGGTGATAAAGATCGCTGCCCACAGAGTAGGAACGGTAGAGATTGAGAATGTCTTAGTTTCTCACCCAACAGTAGTTGAAGCAGGTGTATCAGGAGTTCCTGATGAACTCAGAGGTGAGGTAGCAAGTGCATTTGTTGTCTTGGCAAAGGGCTACGCACCTAGCGAGGAGCTAAAGAGGGAGCTTATAGGGCATATAAGGAAAACCATGGGGCCTATAGTGGTGATGAAGGATATTCAGTTCGTCAATATATTGCCTAAAACGAAGAGCGGCAAGATTATGAGAAGGGTAATGAAAGCCTTGCTGACAGGAAAAGAACTCGGAGATCTATCTACAGTAGAGGAAGAGGCTTCCGTAGGTGAGATAAGGGAAGCAGTGCAAAAAGTAAAGGGTGACAAGTGAGATTACCCTTTGATTTGCCTCACACTTGTTACCTGTCTGGGAGATTGTTGTCCTTTGTATCTCTCTGATACCCCTTATGGATGTTAGTTATTATCTGAGGATGTTAGAAGTGTTCTATGGCAAAGTTTTTAGCGTAGCCATAGCCACCAGGAATCTGAATGGCCTTGTGCTAAACTCTATGGGCTGCTTCGCTAGCAGGAAGTTTTTCCATTGACAGGTCATCGAAGCGGAGTGTGCCTTTCTTTTATCTGTCAGTCAAGCAGCCCTACAGGTCGATAGATGAGCGGCATCTATATGAGCGAGATCAGTTTGATTACTATAGTACCTATAATCAAGATGCCAGGCTCACCCGCTGCTACTTCTGCATCTCTCCCCAAACTTTCTACCGCTGGAAAATGCGCTATAACCCCAGGCATATAGAGAGTCTGGAGGATTGTTCCTATCGGCCTAAGCATTTAAGGCCGCCTGCTTATTCAGTGGAACTGGTTGAGGCTGTGCTTAGATTAAGAGAAGTATGTCCCAGATGGGGTAAGGATAGCCTGGTGGTACTTCTGCATGGTGAGGAATACAATTGATCCACCTCCCCAGTGGGCTGGATTCTCCATAAGCTAGAGGAGCGTGGTGTATTAAAAGAGCCGGTGGATACAGTAGAGATAGATGCTCTTTGTGGAGAGAGCACAAAGGACACACCGAGGAATTTTATGAAGTAACGGATACCAACTTTGAGATACCAGAACTGAATCAGGTTCTACTGAGATGGGAGAAAGTGTATAATAGCATCCGCCCTCACCAAGCATTGGGATATCTCACCCCACAGCAGTTTCTTGAACAATATCAGCAAAATCAAACCATTTGGCTTTGTCTCTCGTTAAGGTAGAATGGCAATAGCTTCCATCTCTATGTCAGCATTTTTGGGGAGAGCATCAACCTGTACGGCAGACCTAGCTGGCAAGGAGGCATTGAAATACTGAGCATAGATATTGTTTACCGCGGCAAAATCTCCCATATTAATCAAGAATACCGTTGTTTTTACCACATGGGCGAGGTCGGTTCCCGCCGCCTCCAATACCGCCTTAACATTTTTCATAACCCGGTGAGTTTTTCCCTCAATGCTACCTTTTACGAAATCTCCCGTTTCCGGATCCAATGGCAACTGACCTGAGATAAAAACAAAATCTCCAGCAATTATACCCTGGGAGTATGGACCTACAGCTGCCGGTGCTCCAAGTGTTGAAACTGACTGAGGTGTAGTCTCTTTCATAATTTGTCCTCCTTTTAATTTGTCATATGCCGAAGCCACCGTTAAGAAACTAAATCTGCTAGCGAAATAAATTTGCTTTACACTGGCAAATCCTCGTTGGGATCAAGAGAAGGCGCCTCCACCTGCACAGTTTCAGGATATTTCAATCCGGTACCCGTATTTAGCAATACTACTTTTTCATCAGGCTTGATCCACCCTTGTTTAAACAAGCGAATGGCCGCGGCCAAAGTGGATGCACCTTCAGGGCAGGCAAAGACTCCCTCCTCTGCCGCCAAGTTGGCTTGAGTCCGTAAAATTTCCTCATCCTCAATAGCCACTGCACATCCATTGGTTTTATAAATAGCATCCAGTATCAGAAAGTCGCCCAAAGGTTTGGGAACCTTGAGACCTGAGGCCACCGTGACGGGGTTCTTCCAACATTCCGATTCGGTCTTTCCCTCCTCCCACGCCTTGATAATTGGAGCACAACCAGCAGCCTGCACCGAAACCAGGCGCGGCATTTTTCTCTCAATCCAGCCAATCTCTTGCAACTCACACAGGCATTTATAAATACCAATAATCCCGACTCCACCACCAGTTGGGTAAACTATAACGTCGGGTATTTTCCAGTTAAACTGCTCGGCAATTTCCAGAGCCATTGTTTTCTTGCCTTCAATGCGGTAGGGCTCTTTAAGAGTTGAGGCATCAAACCAGCCATACTTTTCCACAGCCCGAACCACAATTTTAGTGGCATCGCTGATAATACCTCGAACAAAATAGAGCGCTGCACCGGAAACGGCACATTCATTTCGGGTAATAGGAGGAGCATCCTCAGGCATAACGATGTATGCTTTCATTCCCGCGCGGGCAGAATACATGGCCCAAGCAGCCCCGGCGTTACCGGCAGTGGGCATTACTAAAGTTTTGATGCCTAATTCCTTGGCTCTAGAAACTCCAACTGCAGCACCCCGACACTTGAAAGTCCCGGTGGGTATAATACCCTCATCCTTCATATACAGGTTCCTCATACCCAAACGGGTACCAATCTTTTCCAGTGGAATAATAGGTGTCATGCCTTCTCCCAATGTAACAATACTTTCATCTTTTTTAACAGGCAGGAATTCCTTGTAACGCCACAGAGAAGGAGGACGATTAAACAAAATATCCTTCTTTACAGCTGCTAACCTCTTTGTATCATATTTAACCAGCAGTGGAGCACCACACGAACACAATTGATTTACCTGATCAGGATCATACGTCTTGCCACATTTGGAACATTCCAGGTGGCTCATACAAGAGCCTGTCATGTTAATACCTCCCTTCATCTATTTTACCATATGAACGAGTACAAAGTCTCGCAAAAAGCTAATTGTTAGTGTAGAATGACAAGGTGTGCTTTCTGGTAGATTGGAATAGGAGCCTTGACCCCAAGAAATATTGAAAAAGGGAGAGGATATGCTCCTACAGCACCTGAAGCAGTAGAATTATGCCCTAGTGCCATGCCCTCCAAGTATAATAATCAAATAAAGTATTAGCGGAGGTATTGTTAGATGCTTGACTATTCTTTTCTATCTCAAGCAGTTATAGAGGGCGACTGGAATAAAGCTAGTCAATTGACTGCTGCGGCCCTTGATTCAGGCGCAAGCCCCCAGCACATCATTACTCACGGACTTCAAACTGCAATGAGTGTAGTTGGCGAGAAATACTCAAGCGGAGAGTACTTCTTGCCAGATATGCTTATGGCAGCGCGGGCAGTGGATAATGCCATTAAAGTGCTTGAACCTTTACTTTCCGATACGGGTATGCCAACTCTTGGTAAGGTCGTTCTTGGCACGGTCAAGGGAGACATACACGATATCGGAAAGAACATAGTGGCTATGTTTCTAAAGGGTGTCGGTTTCGAGGTTTTTGACCTCGGAGTGGATGTATCCGATGAAAAATTCGTTGCGGCAGTGCGGAAAACAAAGCCAGATATTCTAGGACTCTCTGCCTTACTTACCACAACTATGCCATCTATTGGCAGTGTTATAACAGCACTGGAAGCAACCGGCTTACGTTCTGATGTCAAGGTAATAGTCGGAGGAGCACCGGTAACACAGAGTTACGCTAATCTTATTGGGGCTGATGCCTATGCACATGATGGGGGTGAAGCTGCCCGAGTATGTAAAGAACTTATAAGAAATAAGGGGGTAATATAAATGGCATGACTCATAAGCAAAAGATCTTGGCTGCAGCCAGAGGAGAACGCTTAGACAAGCTCCCCTTTGGAGCACGTATAGACCTGTGGTATAACTATAACTCAGCCCATGATACCCTCCCCAGAAAGTACAAAGGCTGGAACCAGGTGGATATCCTACGTGATCTGGGTGCTGGGGTTCAGTACCGCCACCTTCCTGTGGTTAAGGAAGAGTACCAAGATATGGAGGTGATCGAGAAGAGCGATCCACCGTATGTAACAACAGAGTTTAGAACCCCCTTGGGCTTAGTTTATAAGAAGACGCTGTTTAACCCCTATGAGGGCCCTTGGCAAGGCTATGACGTAGAGAAGCTTTTCAAAAGCGAGAAGGATTACCCAATAATTAAGTACGTGCTGGAACATACCATTCCGGTCAGCGACTTTGAAGAATATCGTAAGGTAAGCAACCAAGTTGGGGAAGATGGTATAGTGAGGACCGGAGGTGCGTCTCCAGCGCAATACATCATGCGAGATATCATGGGCTATGAACTCTTCTTCTACGAGCTTATGGACCACCCCACAAAGGTGGAAGAATTATTGGAACTCGTGAAGGACCTGGAGAGAAAAAAATACGAGATAGCAGTAAAGCTGGACTTGGAAATTATCCAAGTATGCGAAAACTGGAGCGATGATATTCACACGCCGGTATTTAAGAAATATTTCACTCCTTGGTTTCAGGAAATAACCGCTCTCCTTCATGCTCACGGAAAGTTGGCCATAGCCCACCTCGATGGAGAAAATAAAAGGCTAATCCCATTGTTTCTAGATACCCACATCGATGTTGCGGAGGCTTGGACTCCAGCTCCCATGACCCTGGTTACTACTGCGGAGTTGAGAAAGGCTTGGGGTGATAGAGTTACCATCTGGGGTGGAGTGCCGGCAACACTATTTGAGCCCACGTGCAGTGATGAGGAATTTGATGACTACGTCATTAACCTATTTAAGGAAATAGCACCTGGCTATAACTTCATCGTGGGGCTGGGTGATAACCTGCCTTTCGACGGCAAGATAGAGCGTGTACGCAGAATAGTCGAGCTTATAGATAAATATGGCTCCCTTCCCATTAATATTTAATTCCACACCTTCGATGTGGTTTGGAGGCAAAGCTAGGGTACATATATTTCTACCAAATGAATGGG
>DAOVDO010000043.1 GCA_030669525.1 Dehalococcoidia bacterium
TCTGCCGGCGCTCCGACTCGCTGTTCAGGCAATCCAACAACATAATTGGTTTCCATTGACATATACCTTAACTCAAGATCGCCGGTTCCCACATCTTCACCGGTGATGAATCTGCCGGCAAGACTCTCTACGAACTTACCATAAGCTCTATACAGTTCTTCACTCTTTTGCTCCATGGAGTCAACCATGATTATACCTTTAGCTCCACCGCCATTCAGTCCAGCAGCAGCCTGTTTATAACTCTGGGATATAGATAGTCTTAAAGCATCTTCTATCGCCTCATCTTCCGATTTATACACCCATCTTCTCGTACCCCCATTAGGTGGTCCCAGAGTGCTATCATGAATCGCTATAACTGCTCTTAGGCCAGAAGCTTCATCATGATACAATACTACCTCCTCATGTCCATATTTCCTCATATAATCAAAAAACCTCATGTTATTACCTCCTTATTATTCTTGTTAATTTATGTCCTATCTGGTACATAGTAACTCACCCACGGTGAGCTTGGACGGGTAACGTTCATCTTATTATCACCTCCTTACCTACAGGATTTAGTAGTTTTTTTTCATCCTTTCTTTGGGAGGGATGCCACTTGTCCAATTACATCTGAGGTGCAGCTTCCCCTAGTAGGGCCCGCTCTCTTCATCTGCTTAACCAAATATCCATCACCGCCTTACAATCACTTGATTGTCAATCAAATACATTGACTTAGTAGCCAAGATGACGAAGGCGCTTGTTTTCAGCATCCTTCTTCCAGAAGGGCTTCTCTCGCAATGTTAGCTCAAACCTATCAGGGTTGAGGCTCTTCCCTTTCAAACCGGGATGGTCAGGACTATAACGGTAGGCTCGGAAGACCAGGTTATTCCAGCCGATTTGTGGCTTCTTGTCCTTGAAGTAAAACGGGTTAACGAATTCCCAGACAACTTCTTTATCAGGGGTAACTTCAAAGAACCTGCCTTCTGTTCCCTCGCAGATAAGGGTATTTCCGTTGGGTAGTCGTTGGCAGCCAGAGATAACGGGCGCATAAAAATGATGTGGTGGGACTGATTGATATTCCCATTCAATCTTCCCTGTCTTGGGATTTACTTCCACTACCCGGGAGTAACTCCTGAACCCCTTTTCCTTCTTTCGATGGACACCGTTGTCAAAGACTAAGATATTTCCGTTGTCCAACAGGGTCGGGTTGTGTGGGTGTGCCAACTCGCCTACCCCCCATCGCCATTTAATATCACCTGTGCCTTTATCGATCAGAGCAATAGTATCGGTCCTGCGGAAGGTGGTCAGGATATCACCGTTGGGAAGAACAAAGCAAGCGTTGGCGTGAGTCCATTCGCTACGGTGGCACAGTGGGCAGATAATATCTACCGCGGGGTCAAGGTGCTCATAGCCCAACCATTCCCAGACCACTTTACCAGTAGGAGTAACCTCCTGGAAGGAGTCAGCCCATATCATCCCCCGACACTCGGTTCCGGGAAGCCCACCCTTGACCCTGAAAGCAATGTCATGAGGTACTGACACCCACCTGAGAACCATGGTATTTCCGTTGTCCATCCGGCAAAAGTCGTGGTGCATATAGGGGTCCTCGTACCTCCATACTATATTACCATCCCAATCAACCTCTACCAGTTTTCCACCAGCCCCGCTAAACTCAAGTGGCCTGTCACGGAGTCTGCCAGCGTAAAGCAAGTGACCATCAGGTAGAAGTGTTCCGTATTCGCCCGGGTTTAAATCCATCTCCCAGTGATGAACAAATCGGCCTTCCATATCTATTAACCATACCTCACTACCACCTTTTGGGGCAAACAGGGTATAGCCGTCATACGCCTTCTGCGGGTTGTAATGAGTCACAAACGGAAATTGGGTTCGATCCATTCTTGCGTCTTCCTCCTGCTGCTTAAGAATTTACTCGGAATATTATCAAGATTGGGCTTGGTTTAAAGTTTATGGCATACCTCCTGGTGCAAGCTACTTCATAAGATTAGGCAAAAACAGCGAGAGCTGAGGGAAAGCTACCAACATGGCTAGATGAAATATATCAGTTATAAGGAAGGGGATTACACCCCGGTATATGGTCCCGATGGGAACATCTTTAGCCACTCCCCTGATGACAAATATGTTTAAACCCACCGGTGGGGTAATCTGTCCTATCTCGCATATTCTAACGACAATTATGCCGAACCATATGGGGTCAAAGCCCAGAGACAACACTAAAGGGAAGATAATAGGAATAGTAACTATTATCAGTGGCATGGGAAGCATAAAGCAGCCAAGAAACAAATAAACGGCCAGAACCGCCGCAAAAATAATATAGCGGCTTACGGCAAGCCCGGCTACAATTTGGGATAGCTCAAAGGGAAGCCTGCTTACTGATAAGAAGTAACCGAAGATACTAGCGCCCACTATGATCATCAAAAGCATAGCTGTATTCTTTCCTGTCTCCAAGAGGGCAGAACTAAGATTCTTCCTGCCAAGCTGCCTTTTCGCCAGAGCAAAAACAAAGGCACCGAAGGCTCCGATAGCGCCTGCTTCGGTAGGGCTGAAAACGCCCATATATATACCCCCCATTACGAGTAGAAATAAACCCAGTACTGGCCAGGTACCCTTGAGTGATACCACTTTCTCTTCGAAACTGGTCTTCTCTCCGGGAGGACCCAGAACAGGGTTGCGCTTACAGAGGATAGAAATGGTGATAATGTAGAACAAAGCCTCAAGTATTCCGGGGATAATGCCAGCAAGGAAGAGCTTACCTATGGACTGCTCAGTGAGTAATCCATAGACAATGAGGGTTATGCTAGGAGGTATCAGGATGCCCATGGTGCCTCCGGCAGCTATGCAACCAGTAGCCAGTGACGCAGCGTATTTATATTTTTTCATCTCAGGCAGAGCCACTGTACCCATAGCACCCGCTGTAGCCATACTGGAACCACTGACAGCAGCAAAACTGGCACAGGCACCGACAGTGGCCATGGCCAGACCGCCACGAAATTGTCCCAGCCACTTATAAACCGTATGGTAGAGTTGTTGGCTAATCCCAGCATAAAAACAGAATGAACCCATCAGCAGGAAGAGGGGGATAACACTCATTCCATAAGCAGCCAGAGATAGGTAGGGCACTGTCTTAAGTATGCTAAGCGATTCACTCCAACCAACCAAATAACCGAAGCCTACCACTCCCACTACTCCCATAGCAACGGCGACGGGGGTGTTTAAAAGCAGAAGCATAATGATAACTATGAAGCCAATAATTCCTACGATCATTGGGCTCATTTTTTCATCATCCGAGACATGGACTCAAGGAATTGTGTCAGAAGCACTAGACAAAGCAACCCGCTACCAAAAACTACTACTAACACAAAGGGGAAAAGAGGCACATTTGACACATACGTAGTTGACCCCTCAGTCCAGTATGTTATCGCCTGCTCCGCACTTTTCCAGGTTATTAACGAGAACAGACCCAGGCCTAAAAGTGAGTTAACCATGCCCATAAGTGCCTGCGCTCTTGGCGGGAATCGTTCCACCAGCACTTCCACAGAAACCAGACCTTTAAAAATGGCGGTGTAGGCCATCCCAAAACACACCACAATAACCAGCATGAGTTCCACCATTTCGTAGACGCTTTTTAAAGGTCGACTAAACACATAGCGCAGGAAAACATTCGTGGTAACCAGGAACATCATTACCACAAGGATGCTAACTCCTGCGCTATTAACTGCTCGGCTTATAGTATAAATTACTCGCTCTAGGCGATGGTACATTTTGTCTAACCACACATTGTCTTTGGCCTAACTCACTGTGCCTTGTATTCCTTTACCAGTCGTAGTAGCTCATTCCAGACTTCTCTTGCTGGCAGCCCCTCGGCGTCCAATTTATCCAGAATCTCATCCTGTAGGGGTTTGGCAAGGGTATTCCACTTTTCTTGCTCTTCCTGACTTAGGGTTATTATCTCTCCACCAAATTCCAGTATTTCATCTATCACTACCTGGCTGGTTGCGTCATCACCCTGGCCATAGTGCCTGGCACCAACGTCACCACTCACACTCAATATGGCTTGTTGGATGTCAGCGGGCAGGCTGTCCCATTTTTCCTGGTTCATAACCACAACGAACTGCGGCCCGCCAAAAGCCGGGACTGGAGTGAAATACTTGGCTAGCTCGACGATGCGAAATGCACCATGCCCCTCCCAGCCCATTGCGTTACCATCCAATATACCTTTTTCCATACTGACATATATGTCTTTAGGCGGCATGGCTATTGCTACGCCTCCCGCCAACTCAATCAATTTCCCTGTGCCACCAGGAGCGGCTCTTATCTGTAGACCCTTTACATCGGTCAGAGTGCGAATCGGTACATTCTTGGTAGCGATTGCCAGCGGTGCAAAGGCATGCATTAAAAGCACCTTGGTGTCCGCGAACTCTGCCTGTATCTCTGGCATATTCTTATAAAGATTCCAAATTACCACTGAGGCCATTTCGCAATTGCTGATACCTGCCCCGGGCAGAGAGTAGATATCGGTTACGAGAGGGAAGCGCCCTGGTTCCATGGCGGCATCAAACCAACCTATGTCGCAAATGCCATTTATGGTAGCATCATAAGTATCCTTTGCTCCACTTAATGTGCCTTCAGGGTAAATAACCACCTCTACCCTGCCATTGGTGGCTTCCTTAACCATCTCTGCCCAAGGTGCGTGGCCACGGATGTGTTTACCACCAGTAGTCGGGACATGGGTAGAATAGCTCAGCTCTATTGGCTTTTCTGGTGCTGGAGATGGCGCCGGAGCAGGGGCAGGAGCTGGACTTGGTGCTGGTGTTGGGGTGGGAGCCGGTGCCGGCTTAGCACAGCCAGCGATAACCAAACTGGTAATCACCACAACTGCTAAAACTAACGTAACTAACTTATGTCTCATCTAAATCTCCTTTCTATATTTTTTAATCCACCCTTCCACTTAATTAAACTCATTCATACGCATCACCTCCCTTTACCTTTTCCTTCTTCAATGCCTCTTCCATAGCTTTGTTAACAAATTCATTGACGCCTTTATAGCCTAAAAATAGGCCCGCTACCAGTTAATTTGACCAACCTCTTCCTGGCCTACACCATAATTTTCCTTCTCTATTTATTGAGAAACTCTTCAACAGCATGTCTCATTACTGTTGATCGTATCCTCAGGATACTTTCTGGCATCTACCCACAATACCTATCCACCCGCTCAAGTAATTGCTTCGATATGGCAATAGTAACTCAAGCATACTTAATTTGTATTACAGCATTCCTTATAATCCTAATGTAATGCATCATGCAAATTTTGTCAATAGTTTTTGATTGATTTTAGTTGATCCACCACGATTTTTCCCATTTCCCCCCTTTTATGCTGACTTATTTGTATTTTGTTCTTTGTCTCAAGCCGTGCTAAGAAATCTTCTGCCCTACAGGGAGTGTTAATTCTGGCGTAATTTTTTCCTAAGTTTCCATATTCATTTCCCGGCAGGGCTAATATGCCTTTAGTTAGTAGTTCCTTCTTTAAGTCAACATCCTCATCTTTATGCCCTATGATAAATAGTGGGCATGATTCGTGGGTCTTAGCGATATGGTAGCCTTTTTTAGTTAGTTCTCCGATTAACTTGCTTTTCTCGGTTTTAACCTGCTGCCTTAGCCTGATAATAAAATCCTGGTCAAGAAGGGCTTCTCTGACCAGGGATGCACCAAAGGTAGATACAGAGAAGGGAAGCTCAATCTTGTTGTAGTAGTCGCTCAATTCAGTTGGTAAGATAGCGTACCCTACTCTGATTCGACCGATACCATAGCCCTTCGTGAAGGTACGTGTTACGATCAAATTGCTGTATTGATTAATTAGATTGAGTGCTGAATGCTTCTCCTCGACATAATCACCATAAGCCTCATCGACTATTACTACCATGTCTTTCTTTGCAGCCTCTTTGACGATTGCCTCAATATCGCCCAGTTCGATAAGCTGTCCTGTGGGATTATTAGGATTGTCGATATATACTATGGGGTAATCCGGCTTCATTCTGCTGAGAAGCCTCTCTGGATTGAACTTAAAATCTTCCAGGGGGTCCAGTGGAACCGCTTCGTAAATTCCACCCAGTACCTGGACTTCAAGCCTGTACTCATCGAATTGAGGCGCATAGCCCAGAATCTTAACTCCTGGCTCTATGAAGAGTTTGTTGAGCCTTGATAGAACAACGGCAGAGCCATTGGCAACCTTAATAGTAGCTGGCTCTAGATTGGCGTAATTAGCCCAAAGCCTACAGATTTCCTGTTTCAAATCCTTGTAGCTATTATCGGGGTATTCCCATAGATCAAACCAGTCGTTGTAATGTTTGGCAAATTCCACCACTTTTTCTGAAATTCCGAAGGAATTCTTGCCTATGGCGCAGTCTAAAATGTCCCTTTTAGTTAGCTCAGTTTCCGCATCAGACCATTTTCGTTGTATCTGTTTTATGTGAGAAACTATCCGAGGCATCTTTCCTATTTCCCTTCACCGAAAACTATAAAGCTGAGAACGAGAGCGGGAAACCAGAGTTTGGTTCGGGATACATTATGCACCTCTCTTCTCTCTGCTTTTATTATACTATACTCACCAGCATAGAGGAGGCTGAGAAGAAGTGAAACCGCCCTTTCAATCTGAGTGCTCTCTATGCAAGATTTTAACTCAAACGTTGCACATTGAGAGGCTCTCAGCCTTCCATGCGCACTTATTTTTTAAATTTGGTCCGTTGTCTCAGGTAATACGGAATGTATACTTTAATTGCTCCTTTTTGGTACAGGGGGCAATCCATCGCACAGGGAGCTATCCACCTTAGGGACATCCCAGAGGTAGCACAGTTACATTCATCGGGGTAGGCTACTATTGGAGGCTTGCCCTTTTCAGGATTTGGTAGGAGCACACCGTTAGTACATACCTTTACGCACTCATTACAGCCAATACAGACCTTGGGGTCAATCACCACAGGTGCCCAGCTTACTGTCGACATTACCATCTCATTTCTCCTCCATATGTATGATGGGCTCAGTTCCAATTTTAATTTCGCCCTCTTCCATTTTAACAGCGACCCATTTGCGCCATTCCGGTGGGTCCAGTTCGGGGTAGTCCAATCTGAAGAAGCCAAGGGCTTCGCTGCTGGCCTTACGTGCTAGTGATGAGTGTAAGATTACCTCTGCTATATCGATAAGGCCCAGGGTTTCAATAGTTCTCATTAGTTCATGCGGATTCTTGGCGTAAAGCTTGGGTACTTCATATTTCCTGATCTCTTTGAAGGCTGCCAGTCCTTCCTTCAGCATCCCCTCATTTTTAAATTCATTACAATAAGTAGTCATAATGTACTTGATGGCAAGGTTCAATTCTTTCCAGGTAACTCCCACCTTTAGTTCAGTGGGGCTATAGACACGAGCTTTCTCGGCTTCTATTTGTTTCTCATCTATCACATGTTCATCTACCTTTGCCG
>DAOVDO010000033.1 GCA_030669525.1 Dehalococcoidia bacterium
GTTGTTGTTTTTAGTGTTTTCCTCAGGAGGGCTAACTGTGGCTTGTATATTGTGATTCTTCCTTGCTCCGGTGTCACCGGCACGTTAAGGATTCCAGTTATGATTTTCTGTACCACGTCTGTTTGGCATAATATGGTTACCTCGGCTTGATTTTGTCCTACTTCTATGAGCACAGGCAGTAATAATTCTTTTTGCTCATCGGGATTTGTTATGCTGGCAAGATGCTCAAGCTCTCTCTTCTTGAAGAAATGGGTGTTGCCATCGTTGCATGCTATATGTGGGTATTTTTCATGTAGCAGGTCGGACAGTCGCTTTTGACTTCGTGGTAATCCAGCGTTTACTACCCGCAGTTCACCTTTCAAACACTGCTCAAGTATCTTTTCATAGGGTAAATCATCAGGCATTTATCTTTGTCCAACCAGCACCTTTACTCGTTTTAGTCGAGATTTCTCTTCCCTGTCCCTTTCCTCAAATTTCATGTTTAAGTATTTTATGGTCGCTTGAAGTCCTGGGATTATCATATATTCCAGAGCGTTTGTTATCCTCTTAGTCCTGTTTATCTCCATCCCCATTAGTTCCAGGCTTCTCTGGAGCTCAGCTAATTCTATGGTGGCTTCGAGACATTTTTCAAATAGCTGAGCTGCGTAATCCAACCAGGAAGAGGTATCGATCATGGTATACCCTCTCATTGATTTCGCAGTGCTTTCCATCTCAAGTGAGGGGATTCTTACGCCCGCTATGTTTGTTGACCCAGCAATGACCTTTGGGTCAGCCTCGGTTGCCATTAGTTCCTTTTCCAGAGCTATGTATCCATGGTAACCGGAGGCAATCGATAATGCCTTGTAGGCTTGGGAAAAGGCGTCGATTAGCTTTTTTCTAACCTCTACTGACTCTCTTGCTGTCTGCAAGAACTCCATGGTTAATATAGCGAGCCTGTCCTTCACTATTTTTTGTACTCTTTGGGACAATTTGAGTCTGCGCTTGAGTTTTACAAGCTCAATTTTGGTGGGTCTGACTTTAATTAATTGCTGTGGCATTCTTAATTACGCTCAGGTCTTGTTACGGTATTTTGGTAGATACTTTTTAATGAATTTCTCGCTAATTAATTTCAGGTCTTCCTCGGGCAATGCTGAGAACAGATTCCAGGCAATGTCCAGGGTGTTTTCTACTCCTCTTTTCTCAAGCTCACCCTGGGATATAAATTTGTGCTCAAATTCATCTGCATTCGCCAAATATATCTTATCCCTTTCACCTAATGCCTCAGCGCCTATGATGGTCGATATCTCCCTGAGGTAACAGCCTTCAGCGTAAGCGGCGTAAGACTGCATGAAGACATTGTTATGGTCCTCTCTGGTTTTATCTGGCCCGATTCCCTCTTTCATCATTCGTGAGAGGGACAGGAATACATCAATAGGTGGGTATATCCCCTTTCTTTCCAGATTTCGGGAAAGCACAATTTGCCCTTCGGTGATATAGCCGGTAAGGTCTGGTATGGGATGTGTTATGTCATCGTCAGGCATGGTCAGAATGGGCATTACAGTTACTGAGCCTTCCTTTCCCATAATTCTGCCTGCTCTCTCATATATTGTGGCAAGGTCGGTGTACATATATCCTGGATATCCTCTTCTAGATGGTATTTCTTCACGCATAGAGGAAAGCTCACGAAGAGCCTCGCAATAGTTGGTCATGTCGGTAAGTATGACCAGTACGTGCAAATTTTGTTCCCATGCCAGGTACTCGGCGGCGGTCAAAGCTAGCCTGGGTGTTGATATTCGCTCTATAACAGGATTTGATGCGGTGTTGATGAAAGCCACTGTTCTTTCCAATGCGCCTGTCCTTTCCAGGTTTCTAATGAAGAAGGAGGCGTCATCATAACTAATACCAATTGCACCGAATACCAGGGCGAATTTCTCCTCTTTTTTACCCTTAACTGTGGCCTGCCTGATTATTTGAGCCGCAATTCTATTGTGTGGCAACCCTGAAGCACTGAATATCGGCAGTTTCTGTCCTCTAACCAGAGCATTCAAGCCATCTATTGCCGATAAGCCTGTTTCAATAAACTCGGCTGGTGGCTGGCGAGAAGCGGGGTTTATGGGCTGTCCATTAATATCCAGGTAGCTATCTGGAATTATTGGAGGTACTCCATCTATAGGTTCTCCCATTCCATTGACGATTCTGCCTAAAATGTCAGGGGACACTGGTAGTTTTAAGGTCTCACCCTTGCACCTTATTTTACTCCCAATAAGGTCTACTTCACTGACTCCACCAAATACCTGGATTATAGTCGCCTCCTCGCTGATATCTATTGCCTGACCACTTTTTATCTCACCGCTGCTGAGTTGAACATCAACTATTTCATTGAATTTAATATCAGGGATGCTTTCAGCTATGAGCAGGGAGCCCTTGGCTCTAGTAATTGCTCTTCCTTCTTTGATGTAGAGCGAGGAGATATTCATGAAACGCCTCCTTTATGAGCTACCAGGCTTTTTCCCATTTCTGACCATAGCTCCTTGATTTGCTGTTCAAATGTTTCATTGGGAATGTCTTTCATTCTCGATATTCTGTATACAATAGGAGATGACCGGATAGTCTCAATGCCTGCCCCTGAATTTAATATCTCCTGGGACAGTTCATAAAATCCTATTATTGTTTTAAGCATCAGACCGGCTTTTGCCGGTGTACAGTAAGTGTCAACCTCGTGATAGGCGCTCTGCTGTAGAAAGTCCTCACGTATCATTTTAGCGACGAGCAGGAGTAGTTTATCCCCTTCGGGCAAAGCTTCAGGACCTACAAGTCTTACGATTTCCTCCAGTTCAGCTTCCTGTTGCAGTATCTTTAGAGCAGCAGCTCTGGTATTCTCCCATCCTGGATCGACTTTATTCCACCAATCCTTAACTGCGCCTACATAGAGGCTATAGCTGGTGAGCCAGCTTATGGCAGGGAAATGCCTCTTGTTTGCCAGGGAAACATCCAGTGCATATAGGGCATCTACTATTCTAATAGTACTCTGTGTTACTGGCTCACTGAAGTCGGCACCGGGAGGGCTTACGGCACCGGTTATGGTTAGCGAGCCTTTCCTCTGGGGACTGCCCAAGCATTTAACCATTCCTGCCCTTTCATAAAAGGAGGAGAGCCTTGAGCCCATATACGAAGGAAATCCTTCCTCACCTGGCATTTCCTCAAGTCTACCTCCCATCTCCCTCATAGCTTCGGCCCACCTTGATGTTGAATCGGCAACTAACAGGATATCGTACCCCATATCCCTGAAGTACTCCCCCATGGTAACGCCGACAAAGATGCTTGCTTCACGAGCCACAACGGGCATGTTAGAAGTGTTAGCTATGAATATTTCTTTTTCCTGCAACAGCCTTCCCGTGTTGGGGTCCTTGAGTTTTCTGAAGCTATAAAGCACATCGGCCATTTCATTTCCCCTTTCGCCACAGCCGACGTAGATGTTCAGTTGTGTTTGAGCCCATCTGACCAGCTGCTGCTGGGCAACAGTCTTTCCTGTGCCGAAACCTCCTGGTATTGCTGCTTTTCCGCCAAGAGCTAAGGGGAACATGTAATCCAGGATTCGCATGCCGGTAGTGAGCAGTCCTGAAGGGTCGAACCTCTGTTTATAGGGCCTGGGCTTTCTCACAGGCCATTCCTGCATTAGCTTTAGCTCTTTCACCTCTCCGTTGTGTTCCACCCAGGCCACAGCTTCCTCAACAGTATAGTCGCCCTTGCCAATCTCTGTTATCCTTCCCTTAATTCCTGCTGGTACCATTATTTTATGCTCCAGGAGATTGGTCTCGGGGACTGTGCCTATTATGTCTCCTTCGCTAACAGTGTCCCCAACTTTTACTGTGGGGCTGAATTGCCATTTCTTATCGCGAGGCAGCGCAGATGCTTTGGCGCCACGTTTTATAAAGGAGCCAGTATCTTCAACCAGTGTAAGTAAAGATTTTTGGAGGCCATCATAAATAGACCCTACAAGTCCTGGACCTAGCTCAACACTCAGGATTCTTCCCGTTCCTCTCACCGCTTCGCCAGTTTTTAATCCCAGGGTATCCTCATGTGCCTGGATGATGGCTTTATTTCCCTCCAGGCCTATTATTTCCCCTACGATTCCTTCTTCTCCTATCTCAACAATTTCATAAACTTGGGAACCTTTCATATCGTCCGCTATTACCAGGGGACCTGAAACTCTCCATATCCTACCCATGGTTTACTACCTCCTTAACTCAAGTTAGATTTCAACATCAAACCCTATAGATGCTTTGATAAATGCCTTATAATATCCGACAACATCCTTATGTTTTGTGCCCGACTTTGGCGGGACCTCGATGATTACAGGGGTTATTCTTTTTCCTCCCATAACGCGGTTTAGTATGTCTTCAACATATTCTGCATAGTCTTCTGGTATAACTATTACACCAATATCGGGTTCGTTTATCAGCTCGCCCAGAGCCTTTCTCACATCTTCACGGATATTGTGGTTGCCTTTTATTACATGGTATTTACTGATGCCAGCCAGCCTCAGCCCGCTAATCAGCTCTTCATCTCCTATAGCAGCAATATTTAAGTGGGCTTGTGCCATGCTCACGGTACTAAGTACTCCTTTATTTCTTCTGTGGGAATGCCGTCGGCTATCGTTTTCAGAATCAATCTCAGGTTTCGTATTTCAAACTCCTTAAGTACCAGGTACCAGGCCATCACCAAAGGCGATAATATCCTGGGTGATAATATTTCCTTAAGCAACCTGAACTTATACTTATCGATGGTTTCCTCTACAGCCGTGATGTTGCTGGTCTTATCGTAACTGATCAATATTTCCTCCGCCACATGCTTGTATTGAGGGTTTTCCAGTCTATGGGGCATATCAGTGAGTTTGAAGGATAACAAGTCCTGGATATCTTTCTCTGTAATCATATAGCCTCCAGGGATGGTACATTCAAAGGCATCGGTTCCGATGCCTGCAATTATAGCCCGTGAGGTGATCTGCAGGTTTGTCAGGTCAATTAATAGCCCGATGGCTTTTGAGAGGACAGAGCCGTCTTTTATGCCCCTTGCCATCTTTAACATGCTTTTATAGTATTCGCCATCCAATCTGGCTTCGGCCAGGAGTTTGGACTTTATCCCTCCAGTTGGCTCATATCCTTCGATAGCGGGTATATAACCCCCCATCTTGCAGTAGCAAAGTAACTCGATAATGCCGTCCAGATTTTGAATGGCTGAGAGTTCGTCCAGTAATCCATTGTCACAGATAACTCCTACCGGTATCATATGGCTCTTCTTACCGGTAGAAATACTCTGTAGAGAGGCTTTAATGTTCAGGATATCGTACTTTACTATGTATGCTCTGGAGACCTTCAGTACGTCTTGCGGTAGAAATTTAAATGATTCTACGTAGTTTACCCGCTGTACAAAGTATTTCCACAGATGTTCGTCCAGGGCATCGAAATTCTTGATGGTTAATTCTTCGAAATAGCTGCCCACGTCGGTATCCCTGATGACCTCCAGTGCCTCCTGAATACTCGATGCTTTCAGCATCTTTTCTATGTGGTCAGAAGTCACCACCTTAGATTCTTCACCTTTCAGGTAGGCTGATATAAAGGCATACTTCGCGTAGGACAAAAGCTCTCCTATGTTGCTTTAAAAAGCTCCTTACTTATTTCAGGCAATAGTTGTGGCAGTAGCATCTCGAGCCTGGTCTCATAAATGTTATCCATTCGGAGTGTTCCATCAAGGGTTTCGGCTATAACTCCTCCTGTAAAGTTATCTTCCTTGACCTCCACTATTTTGGCGGCCAGTTTTTCATCGCCCTCAAGGAGTTTTTGGGTTGTGCTCACATCTTTAGGGGAAACGTAAATCCGGCACTTGTCAGTACTAATTCCACCCACGGCTTCCCTAATCAAGTTCAGGAGGTGGTTTTCATTACTTGAGGATTGAGACAGCTCTTGCTTTACCCTGTCGATTATTTTGGTTACTATATCGCTTTTTGTGCTCGATAGCTTCTGGCGTGCTTCTATAGAAGCCTGAGCAATGATTCTGGCAGCTTCCTCCCGGGCTTTTTCCAGCATTATATTTTTTTCTTCCTGGAGCCTCATTTCCCGCTGCTTTTGAGCTTTATCTCTTTCCCCCTGTGCCTTTTTCTCAGCCTCCGCTATTATGTTCTGAGCCTCAGTTTTTACTTTACTGACAACAGCTTCGCTTATTTTTTACATTTTTAAAGCACCCTTAGAAAAGTCCCAGCATACTCAGTGCCATTATGGTGAATACCAGTCCCAGCACACCTAGCAATTCCACAAACACGGCCAGCATCATGGCATTTGTTAGTATCTTTCCCTTTGTCTTGGGCAGAAGTGAAATACCCGAGGCACAAACAACGCCCTGGTATGCTGCCGAGAATGATTCAGCAGCGGCAGCGATGATGCCGCAAGCGAGAACGGAAAAACCAGCGCCGCTGGCATCGGGCATGGCGGCAATGTTGGGTATCACCCTTGTCAGGATAAGTATTAAAATTATCAGCCCGTAGAAAGTCTGTGTCATGGGTAGTGATACCAGCACTATGACATTCCTGAGCTGGCCAGGCTCTTCACCAAGTGTGGCTGCTCCAGCGGAGCCGGCAATGCCCAGTCCTATTGAAGACCCTAGCAAACCACCACCCAATGCTATCGCACCCCCAAGAGCTGCCAATGAAGTCGGATCAATTAGCATTTTTAGCCTCCTTTCTTTACCTTGTTAAGCTTTTCATTTGACCGGTACCAATGCACGCTTTCTCAGCCTGAATGGGCTGTACTCTCTGCCGCCCGCCTCGTAGAATTTAAACAGGAACTCCACGAAACATAGCCTGAGGGAGTGCACGAAGCATGATATAGTGCTGAGAAGCAAATTCAGCATATGCCCGAAAAGCAGAATCAAAATTGCTATTAAGGTTCCCAGTATAAGCCCTAATATGCCAGCGGGCATCATGTCAGCTACCAGGGTTGCCATCATATTAAACACCATGGCAAGGTAGTACGTAGCCAGACCTACGCCTGCCAACCGACAATACGACATGACATCTCCCAGTATCCCGGTTATATCAAATAGCCAGAGAATGCTGCCCAGGAAGGCACCCTGCTGCATAAAGGATGAAACGATGATTAGCACTATACCCAGTAGCATTATGTATAACAAAATGGAATATGTTTGTGCCGGTAGCAGAGCGATATCAGCGCCGAGGAAATGTATTATCCATGGAATTCCAGCAAGTTGCAGGATGAATAGACCAGCTTTGCCTGGTATTACTGCTTTATTACCTTCTTTTATCCCCTTGATTAGTCCTATTACATGAGCGATGTTTACATGGATGAGACCTATTGCCAGGGCAAATACTATAAAGGTCATACTATCTCCGAGCAGGTTTTTAATCCCTTCTGAGAGTGCCAGGCTTTCGATTTCAAAGAACTCATAGAAATTTCCCAGGTAGGTTCCGGTAATCAGCCCAATGATCACGGCAACACCGGCACTGGTATAAAGTAGTCTCTGGAATAGCTTGAAGCCCTCGGATTCAGGGTCATCGACAAGTCGCCGCAGTGCAAACCTCGCAAGCAATATGATGCCTATAGCATATACCACATCGCCCAACATGAGACCGAAAAAAAAGGCAAAGGAGTAACCAATAATGGGAGTGGGGTCCCATTCCCTGTATTTGGGGGTGCCGAATAAATTCACCACGGTCTGGAATGGTTTTAGGGCGTGTAAGTTCCTCAACCTGGTAGGGGGTTCTTCGGCTTGTTCAGGTTTCCTGGTGTCAATAAACACATAGTCGATGTCCTGTTTCAGTTCGGCTGTTGTGGTCTCAATGCTGTTCTCTGGAATCCACCCCTCGATAAGTGTTACATACTTGGCCTCACAGGCCTTTTCTAATACTGATAACCTTTCATTTTCTGCTGTAAGCGCTTCCCTTAAGAGGGCCAGTTTTTCCAGGTTCTCCCTGGTTTTACCCTCGATTTCCCCCTGGAGGTTTGTTAGTTCCTCGCCAATACTGCTAATTCTATCCTCAGCCGCTTTTACAAACTCCCTCAGATTTAAATCCTCATCTGGTATCTGCAGAATTCTACCCCCGCTATCTTTAATACTAGATTCTATTAATTTCTGGTCTTCAACCCTGGCAATCAGGTGCAGGACATTTTCATTTTCTGTTACGGCCACTCTACTCCCGAACAGGTAGTTCTTAAGCCTGTTGCAGGTATTTTGGTATGCGTCTTCCGGGAGAACAATAACTCTGGAGAATAGATAGGTTCCGCTGAAATTCAAATCCCTTAGCTTGACATCTGCTTGCTGGCCCAGTGGCTCTAAATATCTTTTTAATTGTAGTAACTCCTCAGATTCCTGCTTGAGTTTAACTACTCGCTGGTGCATGTTGCTGAGCCTGGTGCATAGTAACCTTACTTCGTTTGAGGTTTCGCTAAAGGGTCTGGTGTAAATAACTTCGACATCTTCC
>DAOVDO010000144.1 GCA_030669525.1 Dehalococcoidia bacterium
CCTGCTTCATGGCACCTAGAGTCTTCAATGGAACCATGATAAAGGGTAAGCCCGTAGAAACTTCCTGAACGGGAAATTTACCGTCCATCTCTATCTTGTCGAGACGCAAGGCCTGCGAAATTGAATCGGGATCGAAAGTTCGGCTAAAGGTCGGGTTCATCTGTTTCATCCATAAGGTATCTATGCTCTCACCGATATAGCTGAACATAACAGGAATCTGCCCAACCTTCAGGTTCAGGATAATCATACCCACAGGCTCCCTGATAATCTCGCGCTGTATTACATAAGCCGTTCCCAGTATCGGATGTCCGGCAAAGGGCAGCTCTTCTTCTGGCGTAAAGATGCGAACGTCATATCCGCCGTCTCGCCTCTCTTGTGACAAAATAAAAGTCGTTTCTGAATACCCCATTTCCCTGGCAATTCGTTGCATTTCGGTATCAGGGATATCCACTGCATCTCTGAAGACTGCCAGCTGGTTGCCGGCATATTTTTCTTCAGCAAACACATCAACTATATTGAAGCCGTTTTCCCCCATTCCAATTCCCTCCATCAGTCTTTTCGACTAGCACCGACATGTACCAACCCTCTCCTCTCCCGATCTAGCTTGCTCTGCTTTATGCCATATCTCTAATTGTAGTACACATAACTGGCAAGTAAAGCTAGTTTCCCTCTGCTGGACGAGTTTCAGCCAGGTTATACTTTCATGGGAAGGGATAAAACTTCATCTTGTAGCTCTGGAGGTAACTACTTGTTCGATTCTCAGCACGACCAGATCACTGATATCACCTACCTTGCTAACTATTCTTTAGCCCTATTTACTCCCACGTCTCAATTCGATGCCTGCCTCCTGGGCTAACCTTTGTATAGTCTCTCTTAATATTTTGGCTTTGGCTTTTACATCTGAGCTATCAATTTGATTGGCAGCCAGCCTCTTCTCCAGCTCATTTATCGCCTTTCCAATCAACTCAGCAGGCATAAGCAGCGTAGCTTTGCAATAAAAGCTCATTGACCTGCCTTCGTTGTAATTGATAAGTAGATTCTCCAGCAGCAGCCGACGCTCCTTTTGTCCTTTCAGCCAGTGTTCCATCCCAACTTCCTTGATGCTTTCCAGGTTACGCATGGAGGCTTGGCTCCACTGGTCTGTTCCCCATCCCCTTCTGGAATACCTTTCACAGGGGTATTCTTCACATTCCATACAGGTGTTGAAGCCTTTCTTCATCACGCAGCATCGATATATATTGCACCAAGAGTGCTGCTCACCCAATCGGCAGCCGATACACCTGCTTGGCGCCTTCGACTGATATTTGGCACACAGCCCACAGAATATTCCACAGCAACCAGCGAGATTAAGTTCTTCCACTGTGTTCATCCTCTTTTGCCCCAACTGTCATCTCGGAAAATTGTGACAGAGTGCGGTTCTACCGGCACGCTGAAGAGTCTCCAGCTAAGCCAAAGCTGCCTCTCTTTTTCTAGCTCGCCACTTCCTTATTGAGACTACTACCGCTCCCATACCAAACAGGGCAACAGCTACACCAATGAAAAACCCCAGGTGTGGGATCAGCCCTAAAAGCTTTAGAATGACAAGACCCAAAGCCAGGGCTCCAATCATGATAGCCTTGCCTTCCACCTTTTTATAGTGCCCGATAATCCACCTGCCAATAAACAAACCCACGGGGATTTGGGCCAGATAAATGGCTATTCCCCAGAGAGCCAGTGCAATCAATCCGACAGGTATACCGATAATTGTAATGCACACTATTACAGCAGCGATGGGAGTAACGAACAGGACGAGAGCTCCCCACCCGGCACTTGGTCCTGGCCTGGTGCGTATGGATTCGGCGATAGATTTCAACCTTCTGGGGAAAAGTAGAATAATAACCAACCCTGCTATAAAAGCCATAAGGAAACCTGTTACCTTGCCTCCTATACCGGAGAAAAGGACGAAAGGAAAACCTCTGGCTTGTTTCTCCTTCACTTCGGGAAGGTTATGAGTAGTTGCACCGCCTATTTGAGCGCCGGATTGAACATCAGCCTCCTCCTCGCTGGTATAAGTCAGGTCACCTTGAATATTTGCTGTGGGCAATATTGTGAGGCTCTCAACCTTGAGATCGATATTCCCCCTCACCTCCCCACCTATCGTGACACCTTCCCCACCACCTTTAATTATTCCTTCAATAAGTCCGTCAATGCGCGCATTTGTGGCACCTAAGAGCAGGTCACCACCAACTCTGGCTGCGCTGGCTATGTTCACCTGGCTACAACCAACCATGACATCACCGCTAACATCACTATTAATAATTACGGTTTCGGCAACTGCCCGCACGGCATGGCCAACATCACCATTGATATTAATTGTCCTGCCCGCAGCCATGACACTGCCTTTAACTGTGCCATTGACGATAATAGCGTTACCGGCAGCCCAGAGGTCACCGTTAACTGTGCCATCAATAGTAATGGTCCCGCCGGCTACATACAGGTCATCGTCAACCACCTCCCCACCGGAGATGGTGATTGTGTCTCCACTTCGAGCATCAAATGCCAGGACTGGAGTTGCTGAAAATAGCATCAGCAATGTAAACGTAAGGGCGATAGTCAATATTCTAAAAATCTGCCTTGCCATAGCTAACCTCCTTCTCTGCAATTGCTAAACTTGACTCGACGGAGCCAGAGGTACATCAGGCTTTTGCTGTTGCTGCTGAGCCTGTATGGAAACCACTTCGCAACCCGTTTCAAATAGCTGCGACTTGACCTCGTGCACCAGACCCCAGGATCGTGCCTCCTCCGGGTTCAGGGTTATCCTTTCAAGCATGGCATCCGTCACATCCTCCACACTTTTACCTGTGTTTTCCGCAATCACTTTTGCTATATTCTCAATATCAATCCTCAATCCTTTTAACCTTTCTTCCAGTTGCTTTTCTTCCAGGCTCTGGTTGCCTTTGAATTGAGCACTGACGCCGTGAAGCAAGAATCTCGCCTGAGGTACTGACAGCCTTCTCGAACCAGCGCAATACAATACGATGCCTATTGAGTCCACACTGCCAAAGTT